>NZ_JAKUVY010000006.1:0-246344 GCF_026782125.1 Streptococcus oralis
ACCGGTTCGATTCCGGTCCTCGGCATATAATGATGAGCACCCTTAGCTCAACTGGATAGAGTACCTGACTACGAATCAGGCGGTTAGAGGTTCGACTCCTCTAGGGTGCATTTTTTTATTTAACGCGGGAAGTAGCTCAGCTTGGTAGAGTACTTGGTTTGGGACCAAGGTGTCGCAGGTTCGAATCCTGTCTTCCCGATTGATTACGAGGATACTTAAGGGTATCTTTTTTTATTTACTAAGGAGATTCTGAGAGTCTTCTTTTTTGTTTACTGAACAAATTTGGGTAAACTAGCAGTGTTTAAGGAATGGTACTAGTCATATATTTTCTTTAATTATGGTAAAATAGTAAGAGAATAATGTGAGGAAAATGAATGTCAAGTAAGTTTGAAATTTTAATGAATCAACTAGGAATCTCTGAACAATTGAGACAGAATCCTGCTCTTGTTGATGCCAGAATTGAGCGTGTTGTGGTTCATAAAATTAGTAAGATTTGGGAATTTCATTTTGTATTTTCTAATATTTTACCGATTGAAATCTTTTTAGAGTTAAAGAAAGGGCTTGGTGAAGAATTTTCTAAGACAGGAAACCGAGCTGTTTTCGAAATCAAGGCTCTTTCTCAAGGATTCTCTAATGAACTCTTGCAGGCCTACTATAGAGAGGCTTTTTCTGAAGGTCCATGTGCAAGTCAGGGGTTTAAATCTCTTTACCAGAATTTAAACGTTCGTGCGGAGGGAAATCAACTCATTATTGAAGGTTCAGAGGCGATTGATAAGGAGCACTTTAAGAAGAATCATCTTCCTAATTTGGCAAAGCAACTCGAAAAGTTTGGTTTTCCAGCTTTTGTATGCCAAATAGAAAAGAATGATGCTCTTACACAAGAGCAGGAAGAAGCCTTTCATGTGGAGAATGAACAAATCGTCCAGGCTGCCAACGAAGAAGCTTTACGAGCTATGGAGCAACTGGAACAAATGGCTCCTCCTCCAGTAGAAGAGAAGCCAGCCTTTGATTTTCAGGCTAAAAAGGCTGCGGCCAAGCCTAAACTAGATAAGGCTGAAGTTACCCAGATGATCGACGTGACGACTGAGGAAAATCGCCTGGTCTTTGAAGGGGTCGTTTTTGATGTGGAGCATAAGGTGACCAGAACTGGTCGCGTTTTGATCAACTTTAAAATGACAGACTACACTTCAAGTTTTTCAATGCAAAAATGGGTTAAGAATGAAGAAGAGGCTCAGAAGTTTGACATCATTAAGAAGAATTCTTGGCTCCGTGTTCGTGGAAATGTAGAGATGAATAACTTCACACGAGATTTGACCATGAACGTCCAGGATGTGCAGGAAGTTGTTCACTATGAGCGGAAGGATTTGATGCCAGAGGGTGAGCGTCGGGTTGAGTTTCATGCTCATACTAACATGTCGACTATGGATGCTCTTCCAGAAGTAGAGGAGATTGTTGCTACAGCTGCTAAGTGGGGACACAAGGCGGTTGCCATCACGGACCACGGAAATGTTCAGTCCTTCCCACACGGCTATAAGGCGGCCAAGAAAGCTGGAATCCAGCTGATCTATGGAATGGAAGCCAATATCGTGGAGGACCGTGTTCCTATCGTCTATAATGAAGTGGAGATGGACTTGTCAGAAGCAACCTACGTAGTTTTTGACGTGGAAACGACAGGACTATCAGCTATCTATAATGACTTGATTCAGGTTGCGGCCTCTAAGATGTATAAGGGGAATGTTATTGCCGAATTTGATGAATTTATCAATCCCGGGCATCCATTGTCAGCCTTTACTACGGAGTTGACAGGTATTACAGATGATCATGTCAAAAATGCCAAACCACTGGAACAAGTTTTACAAGAATTCCAAGAATTTTGCAAGGATACAGTCTTAGTCGCCCACAATGCCACCTTTGACGTTGGTTTTATGAATACCAATTATGAGCGTCATGGTCTGCCTAAGATTAGCCAGCCAGTTATCGATACGCTGGAGTTTGCTAGAAATCTCTATCCTGAGTATAAACGTCATGGTTTGGGACCTTTGACTAAGCGTTTTGGTGTAGCACTTGAACATCACCACATGGCCAACTACGATGCGGAAGCGACTGGTCGTCTGCTTTTCATCTTTATCAAAGAGGTAGCAGAAAAACATGGTGTGACCGATCTAGCTAGACTAAACATTGATTTAATCAGTCCAGATTCTTATAAAAAAGCTCGGATCAAGCATGCGACCATCTATGTCAAGAATCAAGTAGGTCTAAAAAACATCTTTAAGCTGGTTTCTTTGTCCAATACCAAGTACTTTGAAGGGGTGCCACGGATTCCGAGAACGGTTCTAGATGCCCATCGGGAAGGCTTGATTTTAGGGTCGGCTTGCTCCGAAGGTGAAGTTTTTGATGCAGTCGTTTCCCAAGGTGTGGATGCGGCGGTTGAAGTGGCCAAGTATTATGACTTTATCGAGGTCATGCCACCAGCTATCTATGCTCCCTTGATTGCTAAGGAGCAGGTCAAGGATATGGAGGAACTCCAGACCATTATCAAGAGTTTGATAGAGGTCGGGGACCGTCTTGGCAAGCCTGTTCTGGCTACGGGAAATGTCCACTATATCGAACCGGAAGAAGAGATTTACCGTGAAATTATTGTCCGTAGTTTGGGCCAGGGGGCTATGATTAACCGAACCATCGGTCATGGTGAACATGCCCAACCAGCACCGCTACCGAAGGCTCATTTTAGAACGACCAATGAAATGTTGGATGAATTTGCTTTCTTGGGAGAAGATTTAGCACGCAAATTAGTCATTGAAAACACCAATGCCTTGGCAGATATCTTTGAACCTGTTGAGGTTGTTAAGGGTGACTTGTACACACCTTTCATTGACAAGGCGGAAGAAACGGTCGCCGAGCTGACCTACAAAAAAGCTTTTGAGATTTATGGCAATCCGCTGCCAGATATTGTTGATTTGCGGATTGAAAAAGAATTGACTTCTATTCTGGGGAATGGATTTGCCGTGATTTATCTGGCATCGCAGATGCTGGTGCAACGTTCCAATGAACGGGGCTACTTGGTTGGTTCTCGTGGGTCTGTTGGGTCCAGCTTTGTTGCGACTATGATCGGGATCACAGAGGTTAATCCTCTCTCTCCACACTATGTTTGTGGTCAGTGTCAGTACAGCGAGTTTATCACCGATGGTTCTTATGGTTCAGGGTTTGATATGCCCAATAAGGAATGTCCAAACTGTGGTCATAAACTTAGCAAAAATGGACAAGATATTCCGTTCGAGACCTTCCTTGGTTTTGATGGGGACAAGGTTCCCGATATTGACTTGAACTTCTCGGGAGAAGACCAGCCTAGCGCCCACTTGGATGTGCGTGATATCTTTGGTGAGGAATATGCCTTCCGTGCAGGAACGGTTGGTACGGTGGCTGCCAAGACTGCCTATGGCTTTGTCAAGGGCTACGAGAGAGACTACGGGAAGTTTTATCGTGATGCAGAGGTGGAACGCCTTGCTCAAGGTGCAGCTGGTGTCAAACGGACAACAGGACAACACCCGGGGGGAATTGTTGTTATTCCTAACTACATGGATGTCTACGACTTTACGCCTGTTCAGTATCCAGCGGATGACGTGACGGCTGAATGGCAGACGACTCACTTTAACTTCCATGATATCGATGAGAATGTCCTCAAACTCGATGTACTGGGGCATGATGATCCGACCATGATTCGAAAATTGCAGGATTTGTCTGGGATTGACCCTAATGAAATTCCTATGGATGATGAAGGCGTGATGGCCCTCTTTTCTGGGACGGATGTACTTGGGGTGACGTCGGAGCAAATCGGAACGCCGACGGGCATGCTGGGAATCCCAGAGTTTGGAACAAACTTTGTACGTGGGATGGTCGATGAAACCCATCCGACGACTTTTGCGGAATTGCTTCAGCTCTCAGGTCTGTCCCACGGTACTGATGTGTGGTTGGGAAATGCCCAGGATTTGATCAAGCAAGGAATTGCGGACCTATCAACCGTTATCGGTTGTCGGGACGACATCATGGTTTACCTCATGCATGCGGGTCTCGAACCTAAGATGGCCTTTACCATCATGGAACGGGTGCGTAAGGGCTTATGGTTGAAGATTTCCGAAGAGGAGCGAAATGGCTATATCGAAGCTATGAAGGCTAATAAGGTGCCAGAGTGGTATATCGAATCATGTGGGAAAATCAAGTACATGTTCCCTAAAGCTCATGCGGCAGCCTACGTTATGATGGCCCTTCGCGTAGCCTACTTCAAGGTTCACCATCCCATTTATTACTACTGTGCTTACTTCTCCATCCGAGCCAAGGCCTTTGATATCAAGACCATGGGTGCGGGCTTGGATGCCATCAAGCGCAGAATGGAAGAAATCGCTGAAAAACGGAAGAATAATGAAGCCTCTAATGTGGAGATTGACCTCTATACAACTCTTGAGATTGTCAATGAGATGTGGGAACGTGGTTTCAAATTTGGCAAGCTAGATCTATACCGTAGTGATGCGACCGAATTTCTCATCGATGGGGACACCCTCATTCCGCCATTTGTCGCAATGGATGGTCTGGGAGAGAACGTTGCTAAGCAACTGGTACGAGCGCGCCAAGAGGGTGAGTTCCTTTCTAAGACAGAACTCCGCAAGCGTGGCGGACTGTCATCCACCTTGGTTGAAAAGATGGATGAAATGGGTATTCTCGGCAATATGCCAGAGGATAACCAGTTGAGTTTGTTTGATGATTTGTTTTAAGAATTAGAATGGAGAACATCTTTATGAAGCTTAGGATTTTTGCGGAAGATAAACCTGCTGAAAAGATTTTTGACTATCAGCTAGAGCTGGCAGATGAAACAATTATTCTATCGACAGCGCTCTTGTCTGGTGCCATTGCTTTAGCAGGATTATTTTCTGCTTTGAAGGAAAAATAACAAAAGAAAAGGAAAAACAAAATGGTTTTACCAAATTTTAAAGAAAATCTAGAAAAATATGCGAAATTGTTGGTTGCGAATGGAATTAATGTGCAACCTGGTCACACTTTGGCTCTTTCTATCGATGTGGAGCAACGTGAGTTGGCGCATTTGATCGTGAAAGAAGCTTATGCCTTGGGTGCACATGAGGTCATCGTTCAGTGGACAGATGATGTGATCAACCGTGAGAAATTCCTCCACGCGCCGATGGAGCGTCTGGACAATGTGCCAGAATACAAGATTGCTGAGATGAACTATCTCTTGGAGAATAAGGCTAGCCGTCTCGGTGTCCGTTCTTCTGATCCAGGTGCCTTGAACGGAGTGGATCCGGACAAGCTTTCAGCTTCTGCAAAAGCGATGGGACTCGCTATGAAGCCGATGCGCATCGCAACTCAATCCAACAAGGTTAGTTGGACTGTAGCAGCTGCAGCAGGGCTTGAGTGGGCCAAGAAGGTCTTTCCAAATGCTGCGAGCGATGAAGAAGCAGTCGATCTCCTTTGGGACCAAATCTTCAAAACTTGTCGTGTCTATGAAGAAGATCCCGTTAAGGCTTGGGAAGAACATGCAGCCATTCTTAAGAGTAAGGCAGAAATGCTTAATAAAGAGCAATTTTCAGCCCTTCACTACACAGCGCCAGGAACTGATTTGACACTTGGTTTGCCAAAGAACCACGTTTGGGAATCAGCTGGTGCTATCAATGCACAGGGAGAAGGATTCTTGCCAAATATGCCGACAGAAGAAGTCTTTACGGCTCCTGACTTCCGTCGTGCAGATGGGTATGTAACCTCTACAAAACCACTTAGCTACAACGGAAATATCATCGAAGGCATTAAAGTAACCTTCAAGGATGGTCAAATCGTAGACATTACTGCTGAAAAGGGTGATCAGGTCATGAAGGACCTTGTCTTTGAAAATGCGGGTGCGCGTGCCTTGGGTGAATGTGCCTTGGTACCAGATCCAAGCCCAATTTCTCAGTCAGGCATTACCTTCTTTAACACGCTTTTCGATGAGAATGCTTCAAACCACTTGGCTATCGGTGCGGCCTATGCGACCAGCGTCGTTGGTGGGGCAGAGATGAGCGAAGAAGAGCTTGAAGCTGCAGGACTGAACCGTTCAGATGTTCACGTGGATTTTATGATTGGTTCGAATCAAATGGATATCGATGGTATCCGTGAGGATGGAACACGCGTACCACTCTTCCGTAATGGAGATTGGGCAAATTAAGGAGAAGCTATGATTGGAAGCATGTTTGTCGGTCTTTTAATCGGACTATTAGCTGGAGCTATCACAAATCGTGGAGAACGTATGGGATGCTTTGGGAAGATGTTCCTCGGTTGGATTGGTGCCTTTTTAGGACAATTACTCTTTGGTTCTTGGGGGCCAAGTCTAAACGGTACAGCCATTATTCCAGCGGTTCTCGGTGCTATGATTGTATTAGCTATTTTCTGGAGACGAGGAAGCTAATTTCTTAAATCTGATACTCAATGAAAATCAAAGAGCAAACTAGGAAACTAGCCGCAGGCTGCTCAAAGCACTGCTTTGCGGTTGTAGATAGAACTGACGAAGTCAGCTCAAAACACTGTTTTGAGGTTGCAGATGAAACTGACGAAGTCAGTAACTATACATACGGCAAGGCGACGTTGACGCGGTTTGAATTTGATTTTTGAAGAGTATGAAACGAAAAGGAGTCATTGTATCAGCCTCCTTTTGAGTATGATATAATAGTTCTATGAGATTAGATAAATTTTTAGTTGCCTGCGCTGTGGGGAGCCGGACGGAGGTCAAAAACCTTTTGAAGGCTGGGCGCGTGACGGTAAATGGTAAAAAAGAAAAGTCAGCTAAATTGCAGATTAACGAAGAAAGAGATGAGATTCGCTTTGATGGCCAAGTGCTGGAGTATGAAGAGTTTGTCTACTACATGATGAACAAGCCCCAAGGAGTTATTTCTGCGACTGAGGATTCTAAACACAGAACAGTGTTGGACTTGTTGGATGATATTGCTCGGACCAAGGAAGTTTTCCCAGTAGGACGCTTGGATATTGACACGCATGGCCTTTTGCTCTTGACCAATGACGGTCAGCTGGCCCATGCTCTCCTTTCACCCAAGCGTCATGTGGACAAGACTTATCAGGCACAAGTCAAGGGAATCATGACCCAAGAAGACGTAGAGACATTTGCTAAGGAAATTCCTCTCAAGGATTTTACCTGTCAGCCTGCTAAGCTGGAGATTGTGTCGGTAGATCCAGAAAAGAATCAAAGTCTGGTTCGCGTGACCATTGCTGAAGGCAAATTCCACCAGGTCAAACGCATGGTAGCTTACTGTGGTAAGGAAGTGGTAGACCTGCAACGTTTGACTATGGGAACTTTAGTTTTGGATGAGAACTTAGAACGAGGAGAATGGCGTCGCTTGACCAAGGAAGAGTTAGAAGTTCTCCTTGATAGTATTGCTTAATTGGATTTATATTCGAAAAAGGTGAGGAGAATGTCCCTGCCTTTTTCGTTTTTCAGTTGCTTCCTTTGTGAAAAGAGTTATAATAGACAGTAGAATAAAAGGAGGAATCTATGAACGCGATTCAAGAATCATTTACAGATAAACTATTTGCCAACTATGAAGCAAATGTCAAATACCAAGCAATCGAAAATGCTGCCAGTCACAACGGAATTTTTGCAGCCCTAGAGCGTCGCCAAAGCCATGTCGACAATGCACCTGTTTTCTCATTGGATTTGACCAAGGACAAGGTCACTAATCAGAAAGCATCTGGTCGTTGCTGGATGTTTGCAGCTCTCAATACCTTCCGCCACAAACTCATCTCTCAATATAAGCTTGAGAACTTTGAATTGTCACAAGCCCACACGTTCTTCTGGGACAAGTACGAGAAATCCAACTGGTTCTTGGAACAAGTGATTGCGACTGCAGACCAAGATTTGACGAGCCGCAAGGTTAGCTTCCTACTCCAAACCCCTCAACAAGACGGTGGACAATGGGATATGGTCGTTGCCCTCTTTGAGAAATACGGTGTCGTTCCTAAGTCTGTTTATCCTGAGTCTGTTTCTTCTAGCAGCAGCCGTGAGCTTAATGCAATTCTTAACAAATTGCTCCGCCAAGATGCTCAAATCTTGCGTGACTTGATTACTTCTGGGGCAGACCAAGCGACTGTTCAGGCCAAGAAAGAAGACCTCTTGCAAGAAATCTTTAACTTCCTTGCTATGTCATTGGGGCTTCCACCACGTCAGTTTGACTTTGCTTATCGTGATAAGGATGATAACTACCAAAGCGAAAAGGGTATCACACCACAAGAGTTTTACAAGAAATATGTCAATCTTCCTCTAGAAGATTATGTTTCGGTTATCAATGCTCCGACTGCTGACAAGCCTTACGGCAAATCTTACACAGTTGAGATGTTGGGGAATGTGGTTGGTAGCCGTGCAGTTCGCTACATCAACGTTCCAATGGAGCGCTTGAAAGAATTGGCCATTGCCCAAATGCAAACAGGAGAAACTGTTTGGTTTGGTTCAGATGTTGGCCAGCTCAGCAACCGCAAAGCTGGAATCCTTGCGACAGATGTTTATGACTTCGAATCAAGTATGGACATTCAACTCACTCAAGACAAGGCTGGACGTTTGGACTACAGCGAAAGTTTGATGACTCACGCCATGGTCTTGACAGGTGTGGACTTGGACGAAAATGGCAAGTCAACCAAGTGGAAAGTTGAAAACTCATGGGGAGACAAGGTCGGTACAGATGGTTACTTCGTCGCCTCAGACGCTTGGATGGATGAATACACCTATCAAATCGTTGTCCGTAAGGAATTGCTGACAGCAGAAGAACAAGCTGCCTATGAAGCAGAACCAATCGTACTCGCACCATGGGATCCAATGGGTGCCTTGGCAGAATAAAGCATAAAGAAAAAAGGTTAGGGGAATCCTAGCCTCTTTTTTAAAAGTGGTGACAGATGATGCTTGCCAAGGGAGTTCTTCTTATTTTGAGTCTTTAAGTGACAGAGAAAAAGATATGTGTTACTATAGTAGTACAAAAGGATATTGGAGTAGAAATGAAGTATTTAAGTAGTCAAGACATCAAGGATCGTCAACGAAATATCAGCGATATTAAACCCTATAAAACAACCAAGGAAATCGTCGTTTCAAATATCTTTACCTTCTTTAATGCCATGAACTTGGCTCTGGCAGTTCTGGTAGCCACAACCATGCGATTTGAGAATATGTTCTTTTTAGGTGTGATTGCTATCAATACAGCCATTGGGATTTTACAAGAAGTGCGTTCAAAAAATGCCTTAGAAAAGCTGAGTTTGCTTGGTAAGAGTAAGTACAGGGTCAATCGAGATGGTCAAACGATCGAGATTGATCCGGAGGATATTGTTTTAGGGGAGTACCTGCATCTCAATCTGGGAGACCAGGTACCTGTTGATGCGGAAGTCCTCGAAGGGAATATTGAAGTTGATGAGTCCTTGCTGACTGGTGAGAGTGATTCGGTCTTTAAAACAGTTGGTGACCAGCTGATGAGCGGAAGCAATGTTGTCAGCGGTACTTGTCTGGTCACGGCGACAGCTGTGGGACCAGATAGCTATATTAACAAACTCGCAAAATCCAGCAAGGAATTCAAAAAATACCCTTCTCAACTACGCGATTACATGGATAAGATTTTAAAAATCGTCTCGATCTTGCTGGTGCCAGTTGCCATTCTGCTCTATGTCAGAGGTTTTAGTCTAGGACGGTCTTATGTTGAAATTGTATTGGGAAGTTCAGGTGCCTTGGTCGGCATGATTCCGGAGGGGTTGATTCTCCTTGTCAGTGTCTCCCTAGCAGTAGCGGCCATGAAGCTGGCTAAAAAGAAGGTTCTAGTGCAGGAGCTATACTGTGTAGAGACCTTGGCGCGAGTAGATGTTCTTTGTTTTGATAAGACAGGTACCATCACAACTGGTAATATGAAGGTCCAAGAAATGGATGTTAATGTAGCAGAGAAACTGTCTTCTTATTTGGCTTATTTCGAAGATGAAAATGCAACTTCCCGAGCTCTGAAGACTTACTTAACCTGTGAGAAAAAGTGGGAAGTTCAAGAAGTCGGTGCATTTTCAAGTAAAAACAAGTATTCCTTTGTCCAAGTTAAAGATGGAGGGACTTACTTTTTCGGTGCTTATGAGTTTCTCGGCTTTACCCAGCCGATGGATGCCTACTATGAACATCTAAAACAGCAAGGTTTTCGAATATTATCGCTTGCTTATAGCAAGGACCAGATTACAAGCCCAGCCGATATGGAACTATTAGGCCACGTCGTTCTGTCAGATGAGATTAAGGAAAATACCAAGGAAACCTTTGACTATTTCGAGTCTCAGGGAGTGGAAGTAAAGATTATCAGTGGGGATAATCATGTGGCTGTATATGGGGTTGCTCGTAAGGCAGGATTTAAAGAATCAGCCCGTGTGATTGATATGACCAAGGTTAGTGACGAGGACTTTGAGAGAGTGGTCTTGGAACACGATATCTTTGGTCGGGTAACACCTGAACAGAAGCAAAAGATGGTGACTATTTTGCAAAAGGCTGGTAAAACAGTTGCCATGAGCGGTGATGGAGTCAACGATGTTCTAGCTCTCAAAAAAGCAGATATCAGTTTTGCTATGAATGGTGCTACTAGCGCAGCCAAAAGTGTATCCAATATTGTTTTTCTCACAGATGATTTTGCAGTATTTTATGATATCTTGATGGAAGGACGCCGTGTCATCAATAACATCCAAAAGGTAGCCTCTCTCTTTCTAACAAAGACTTTCTTCTCCATCGTTTTTGCGATTTTGAGTGTGGTATTTGGTTTGGAATTCGCCTTTATCCCCATTCAGTTTACAATCATTTCAGCTATTACGATTGGGATTCCATCCTTCTTCCTGACTTTTGAGTCCAATAAAGAAAAGGTCAGCACACATTTTATGCGAGATATTTTGACCAATGCTGCTATTGGTGGTGGCATTCTAGTCGCTAGTGTACTCTTGACGAACTTCTTTATCACTGTCCCAGGTCAGGTCAAATTTATTTGCTTCCTACTTGCTTTGGTCAATGGTCTGTGTCTAGTTGCCAAGGTCAGTCTGCCATTTAATCGATACAAACTAGTCTTGCTCGCATTTTTGAGCCTTGCAGCCCTTGTTGGCGTACTTGCCAATACATTTATCCTGCAAGGAGCTTTTGTGCCTTTAGAACCCCCTCAAGTCATCTATACAGCTATCCTAGCAGTCGTGATTGGAGGCTTGCATTATCTGACTAGAAGAAAAAATTGATACACAAAAAGAATCAGGTAATAAACCTGATTCTTTTTTATCTATATTCTCAATTGCTTGGATTACATGATACCGAAGAAACGAGCTGCGATACCTACTGCAAAGAGAGCAAGGATGATTGCGATTGGTGATACTTTTTTCTTAAGCAACCACATGCAAAGGAAAGTAAGGAGAAGTCCCATCAATCCTGGAATCAATGAGTTCAACTGACCTTGAAGAGTTTGTGGTTGAACGCTATCTAAGCTCAAACCACTAAGGGCCTGACCAAGAATTCCCTTCAATTCTCCACCTGTTACAGCACCTTCTGGGAAGTTGATGTAAGCTCCTTCAGCCAATTGTTTACCTGGAAGGTTCACAGTAAAGTTGATAGATACCCAACGTTGTACAAGAACGGCAAGGATGAACATACCAAGGATAGATGCTCCTTTGGTGATGTCTTTCAAGATACCACCAGACATGTCTTTAGTGATTTCAGATCCAGCTTTGTAACCGAACTCTTGTGTATACCATAGGAAGGCCATACGGATAGCATTCCATCCAAAGAAGAAGAGAAGGGGACCAACAATGTTACCAGATGCAGCAAGTGATGCACCAAGGGCTCCAAGGATAGGACGAACTGTAAACCAGAATACTGGGTCACCGATACCAGCAAGAGGTCCCATCATACCAATCTTAACCCCTTGGATAGCCGCGTCATCGATTTCTACACCGTTAGCGCGCTCTT
This sequence comes from Streptococcus oralis, assembly GCF_026782125.1. Classification (GTDB taxonomy): domain Bacteria; phylum Bacillota; class Bacilli; order Lactobacillales; family Streptococcaceae; genus Streptococcus; species Streptococcus oralis_CE. Next base: position 11,987 of record NZ_JAKUVY010000006.1, read on the forward strand.
CTTCAAGTGCAAGCGTAACTCCCATGATTGGAGCAGCTACGTATGGGTGAGTGTTGAAGAACTCAAGGTGACGCTCAAGAGCAGCCGCTTGGTCTTCTTTTTTAGTGTACAATTTTTTGATAGCTGGGATCAATGAGTAAGCCCAACCCAAGTTTTGCATACGTTCATAGTTCCAAGAACCTTGAAGGAATTGTGAACGCCACCAAACTTTTTGACGATCTGATTTTGATAATTGAATTTTTTCAGCCATGATTGTTCCCCTTTCTAGTAGTCTTCTAGGATATCACCGATTGGGTCGTTAGAAGTCGCAGCTCCGCCGCCACCGTTTCCACCTTGTTTTGTAAGGTTAAGGTAGATGAAGGCAAGGGCAACACCGATGACACCAAGGGCAATCAAAGTCAATTGAGAGATTGCTGCAAGAGCAAAACCGATAGCGAAGAATGGCCATACTTCACGAGTTGCCATCATGTTGATAACCATAGCGTAACCAACGGCAACGACCATAGCACCACCGACAGCCATACCACCGTTCAACCAGTCTGGCATCAAACCAAGAGCGTCTTGAACAGCAGAAGCTGGGATAGCGATAAGGAAGGCAGCAGGGATTGCAATACGAAGACCTTGAAGAAGAAGTGCAACAAAGTGAGCACGCTCAACAGCAGCAAAGTTTCCGCCTTTAGCGGCAGCATCAGCTGAGTGAACCAAGGCAACTGAGATTGTACGAACAATCATAGTCAAGAAAAGTCCAGCTACGGCAAGAGGGATAGCTGTTGCTGTTGCAACGGCGATACCATCAGTAGTAAAGTTACCACCTTTGATCAAGATGATCGCTGCGGCAACAGATGCAAGAGCAGCGTCAGGAGCTACGGCAGCTCCGATGTTTGCCCAACCAAGGGCGATCATTTGAAGAGATCCACCAAGCATAACACCTGCTTCGAGGTTACCAGTTGCAAGTCCGATAAGGGTACATGCGACGATTGGTTGATGGAATTGGAATTGGTCGAGGATACCTTCAAGACCTGCAAGGAAGGCAACAACTACAACCAAGATAGCAGAAATGATTGAAATATCTGACATGGTTTTATTCCTTTTCTATTTAGTTTTAATAAAGTATTTAATCCTGTTTTCGAAAATGATAGAAACAGATTAACATTATTGAACGTTTGCTTTTTTAATCAAGTCAAACAAATCTTTTTTCGTGTCGTTTGGTACTTTACGTACGTCAAATTCAACACCGAGGTCACGCATTTTTTCAAAGGTTGCAACGTCTTCTTTGTCCATAGACAAAACGTTGTTAATCATTGTTTTACCTGTTGAGTGAGCCATAGAACCAACGTTAAGACTCTTGATTGGCACGCCACCTTCGATTGCACGAAGTGCATCTTGTGGTGTTTCAAACAAGATAAGGGCATGAGTGTCACCGAAACGTGGGTCTTTTGCAACGTCAATCAATTTTTGAATTGGAACAACGTTGGCTTTTACTCCGTTTGGAGCTGCTTGTTTAATCAATTCTTTACGCAAGTCGTCGTTAGCAACGTTATCTGAAGCAACGATGATACGGTTTGCTTTTGAATCTGGAGTCCAAGCAGTCGCAACCTGACCGTGAAGTAGACGAGTGTCTAGACGAGCAAGGTTGATTTTCAGTTTACCGTCACCGATAACAGTTCCTTCTGGAATAGCAGCTTGTGCGGCAGGAGCAGCTGCAGCAGTTGCAACTTCCTCAACTGGGTTAAGCTCTTCTGGAAGAGCCTTGATGCCATCTTTGGCTTCTTTAATGATATTCGCAGCGACTTTATCCACACCTGCATTCGCGTCCATAAGGCGCTCTGTGTAGGCTTGGATCAACATCGGCAAGTTAAGTCCTGTGATGATGGCAAACTTACGTTCTGGATTTTCTCCCATCACGCGGCTAGCTTGGTTGAATGGAGATCCACTCCAAAGGTCAGCCAATACTAGAACCTCATCTTCTGCGTCAAATGCAGCCACAGCGTTGTTGAATTTAGCGTAAAGGTCATCTGGACCTTCATTTGGCATAAAGGTTACAACTTGAACCTTTTCTTGTTCACCAAAGATCATAGATCCTGATTGATGAATACCCGCAGCAAATTCGCCGTGGCTCGCAATAATGATTCCGATACTCATTATTGTCATTCCTCCTTATAAAATGTTTGACTGTGTGTTTAAGAAAACTTTAAGCCTAATTAAGTATAAACCGTTTTCATTTAAAAAGCAACTACTTTTTCTCAAAAGATGTAAAAGTTTTCATAGAATGACTTTTTGAAAATATTAATATATTAATACTTTTTGAAAGATTCGTGAAAATGGTAATAGAAAATTTAATATAAAAATACAGAAAATAAGCCGCTTTTGTGAAAACAAAATGAAAATAAAAAGGGAAGATTGCGACCATGCAATCTTCCCTTTTATAGGAATAAATTTTGTAAAGCGTGGGCAACTCCATCTTCTTCGTTGGTCAGAGGAAGTTGTTCGTCTGCATATGGAAGAAGAGCAGGATTGGCGTTTTTCATAGCATATCCCTTGCCTGCAAATGCCAACATTTCAGTGTCATTATGCTCATCACCAAAGGCGATTAAGTCTTTTTTATCACGATTCATCACATTGAGCAAGTACTCTAGAGCAAATGCCTTGTTTACACCCTTGGGAGTACACTCGAGGATGTTGAGGGGCCCGCCCCAGGTATTGATAGCTAGTTGGTGCTGATAAAAACGATTCATCTCGTCCGCTAAAGCGTATTTGTCTTCAGCCCTTGTTTGCAAGAGGATGCAGTTGGGATCTTTGGTTACTCGTTCGGGCTTGAATTGATTTTCTGGCCGGAAGTTCTCTACGCCAAATAGTTTAGGGTCTGCAATTTCCTCATTCGGAGTCGTGATATAGAATTTTTTTCGATATTCTCCTGCAATAAAATCAGCCTGGATGTCCTCTGTGCGCTTGACCATGTCTAGGAGATATTTTTTGTCCAAGGTCAAGCACTTTTCATGCTCCCAAGCCTGTCCTGGTAGATGGGTAAGAGAACCATTAAAGTTAATCATGGGAGTATGCAATTCTAGCTCACGGTAGAAATCTTTTGCCATACGATACGGACGTCCCGTCGTGATGATAACATGGTGTCCTTTTTCTGAAATTTTTTTGATCGTCTCTTTGGTGAAATCGGAGAGCTTGCTTTCACTATTCAGCAGGGTTCCGTCCAAATCGACTGCGATAATTTTTTTAGTCATATAAACCTTCCTAGTCGTTTCCAGATAAGATGTCTACTATTATATCAAAAAGAAAGAAGAAAAGCAGATAAGAACAAAAACTACAGTTGCTTTGATTTATTAAATAAATCAAACAAATATATTGAAAAGGTGAATGATAAATGATATAATACTAATATTGTTCGTAAAAAAACAAAAGGAGATTAAAAATGGACAAACTATTTAAACTAAAAGAGCACGGGACAGATGTCCGTACAGAGGTGCTTGCTGGTTTAACAACATTCTTTGCAATGAGTTATATTCTCTTTGTAAACCCTCAAATGCTTTCCCAAACGGGTATGCCTGTTCAAGGTGTGTTCTTGGCAACGATTATCGGTTCTGTAGTCGGTACTTTGATGATGGCTTTCTATGCTAATTTGCCATACGCACAAGCACCAGGTATGGGACTAAATGCCTTCTTCACATTTACAGTTGTATTTGGGATGGGCTATACTTGGAAAGAAGCTCTTGGTATGGTCTTCATTTGTGGAATTATTTCACTGATTATTACCTTGACAAATGTTCGTAAAATGATCATCGAATCTATTCCAACAACACTTCGCTCAGCTATTTCGGCTGGTATTGGTGTTTTCCTTGCCTATGTTGGGATTAAGAATGCCGGTCTCTTGAAATTCTCAATTGACCCAGGTACTTATACTGTAGCAGGTGAAGGAGCAGACAAGGCTCAAGCTGCACTTACTGCAAACTCCGCAGCTGTTCCAGGATTGGTAGACTTCAATACTCCAGCCGTATTGGTGGCTCTTGCAGGTCTGGCTATTACCATCTTCTTTGTTGTTAAAGGCATCAAGGGTGGAATCATTCTTTCTATTTTAACAACGACAGTCCTTGCCATTGCTGTTGGTGTTGTCAAATTATCAGGGATTGACTTTGCTAGCAACAATCTTTCAGCAGCGGTTAATGATTTAGGAACTTTGTTTGGTGCTGCTCTTGGTTCAGAAGGTTTAGGCTCTTTGATTTCAAACACTTCACGTTTACCAGAAACCTTGATGGCTATTCTTGCCTTCTCACTAACGGATATTTTTGATACAATCGGTACTCTTATCGGTACTGGTGAAAAAGTTGGTATCGTTGCGACAAGTGGGGAAAACCATGAGTCCGCTAAATTGGACAAGGCTCTATACTCTGACTTGGTGGCAACTTCGGTAGGTGCCATTGCAGGTACTTCAAACGTCACAACCTATGTTGAGTCTGCGGCGGGTATCGGTGCTGGTGGACGTACTGGGTTGACAGCCCTAGTGGTTGCGATCTGTTTTGCTCTATCTAGCTTCTTTAGCCCACTTCTAGCGATTGTTCCGACAGCTGCAACAGCACCAATTTTGATCATCGTCGGAATCATGATGCTTTCTAACTTGAAAAATATCCCTTGGGATGATATGGCTGAAGCGGTTCCTGCCTTCTTCACTTCTATCTTTATGGGATTTAGCTACTCTATCACACAAGGGATTGCTGTTGGTTTCTTGACATACACCTTGACAAAAGTTGTCAAAGGTCAAGCCAAGGATGTGCACGTGATGATTTGGATTTTGGATGCCTTGTTTATCCTTAACTATATCAGTATGGCGCTATAAATGGTATAATAGAAAAAGGGGAGTCTCCCCTTTTTCTTATAAGGAGGTACATCATGAAAGATAAGACAATTTGGCAAGAGATTTTGAACAGAGGAATGTGGGTCCTCATCCTTTTGGTAGCTTTTGTTCTATCTCAATTTCCCATAGGACTTGCTTTGTTTTTAGCAAACAAACAGTTTCCGATTTTACAGTCAGGTCTCTTAGTAGGTGCTCTATCCATAGTCGTTTTGATTGTATTCATTATTGGTGCACGAAAAACACAACTTGCTACTTTTAATCTATCCTTTTTTAAGGCAAAAGACTTGGCTCGCTTGGTACTGAGTTATCTAGTGATTTTTGCTAACAATTTGTTTGGTGCAGCTTTGCTTCGCATGACGAATGAGACGACAACTAGCAATCAATCAACTATTAACGGTCTGGTTGAAAATAGTTCCTTGATTGCCACTTTTTTCATACTAGTCTTGATTGCGCCGATTTGTGAGGAAATTTTGTGTCGTGGGATTATTCCTAAAAAAATCTTCCGAGGTAAGGAAAAACTTGGCTTTGTTGTTGGGGCAATTGTCTTTGCCTTACTCCATACTCCAACCAATCTACCTTCTGTACTTATTTATGGAGGGATGTCAACAGTTCTAACTTGGACAGCCTATAAGACAGAACGTTTAGAGATGTCCATCCTGCTTCATATGATTCTCAATGGTGTAGCCTTTTGTTTGATAGCTATATTGGTATTGATTAGTAGAAATCTGGGCCTATCATTCTAAGCCATTGACCTACTTGGAAAAGATGAATGCTTGCGTATCCATCTTTTTCTTTTTATGGTAAAATAGAGAAATAATGTGGTGAAAAAACTTGAGGAGTGACCCTATGTCCAATAAAGCTAGTCAGGCAAAAACAGCCATTTGCGGAATTATCAATGTAACCCCAGATTCCTTTTCGGATGGTGGTCAGTTTTTTGCTGTTGACCAGGCGCTTCAGCAAGCCCGTAAATTGATAGCTGAAGGAGCGAGCATGCTAGATATCGGAGGAGAATCGACTCGTCCAGGAAGTAGCTATGTTGAGATAGAAGAAGAGATCCAACGTGTTGTTCCAGTTATCAAAGCTATTCGCAAGGAAAGTGATATCCTCATTTCCATCGATACTTGGAAAAGTCAGGTGGCAGAGGCTGCTTTGGCTGCTGGTGCCAATCTGGTAAATGACATTACGGGTCTCATGGGAGATGAGAGAATGGCGGATGTGGTTGCTAAGGCTGGAGCGAAAGTGGTTATCATGTTTAATCCAGTTATGGCTCGACCTCAGCATCCTAGTTCGCTCATATTTCCTCATTTTGGTTTTGGACAAGCTTTTACAGAGGAAGAATTAGCTGACTTTGAAAAAATGCCAATCGAAGATTTGATGAAGGCATTCTTTGAACGAGCTCTAGCGAGAGCAGAGGAAGCTGGGATAGCAAGAGAAAATATTTTGCTGGATCCAGGAATTGGCTTTGGTCTGACCAAGAAAGAAAATCTGCTTCTTTTACGGGACTTGGATAAACTCCATCAGAAAGGCTATCCAATCTTTCTTGGTGTTTCGCGCAAGCGGTTTGTTATTAATATCCTTGAGGAGAATGGCTTCGAAGTCAATCCTGAGACGGAAGTCGGTTTCCGCAATCGGGACACAGCTTCGGCTCATGTAACCAGTATCGCTGCGAGACAGGGTGTAGAAGTGGTGCGCGTGCACGATGTAGCCAGTCACAGGATGGCAGTTGAAATTGCGTCAGCCATTCGTTTGGCAGATGATGCAGAAAATCTAGATTTAAAACAATATAAGTAAGATGAACGAAATTCAAAACAATCAGTGGATCGCTCACTACCGGACGGACCAACCACATTTCGGTTTGGAACGAATGGTGGAACTCCTAGCTCTGCGAGGCAATCCCCATCTCAAACTTAAGGTCATCCATATTGGAGGGACCAATGGCAAGGGGTCTACCATTGCTTTTTTGAAAAAGATGCTGGAAAAATTAGGACTGAGAGTTGGGGTGTTCAGCTCGCCCTATCTCATTCATTATACGGATCAGATTAGCATTAATGGGGAATCCATTCCCGAGGCTAGGCTAGAAGCCCTCATGGCAGACTATCAGTCTTTGCTGGAAGGGGAATCTGCTACCAATTTGCAGGGGACAACCGAGTTTGAGATTATCACAGCTCTAGCTTATGATTACTTTGCCTCAGAGCTAGTAGATGTAGCCATCATGGAAGTCGGTATGGGTGGTCTTTTGGATAGTACCAATGTTTGCCAGCCAATTTTAACAGGAATTACGACCATTGGACTGGATCATGTAGCCCTACTTGGTGACAGCTTGGAAGCCATAGCAGAACAGAAGGCAGGTATTATCAAGCAAGGCATTCCCTTGGTGACAGGTCGCATTATTCCAGAAGCCTTGGCTGTTATTGACCGCATTGCGGAAGGGAAAAATGCGCCGAGAATACGATATGAGGAAGATTATCAGGTCCGTCACCAAAAGAGTGTGGTGACAGGTGAAATCTTTGATTATACCAGTTCTGTCAGACAAGGTCGCTTTCAAACAGGCCTGCTCGGTTTGCACCAGATAGAGAATGCGGGGATGGCACTTGCTCTCCTAGACACTTATTGCCAGGAGACTGGGCGGGAGTTGGCAAGTAATGACTTGGTTGCTCAAGCTTTGAAAGAAACTAGATGGCCAGGGCGTTTGGAGGTCGTGTCTAGTAACCCCTTGATGTTTTTGGATGGGGCCCACAATCCCCATGCTATCAAGTCTTTATTAGCAACCTTGCAAGAACGCTTTGCGGATTATCATAAGGAAATCCTCTTTACTTGCATCAAAACCAAGGCTTTGGATGATATGCTGGATTTGCTAGAAACGGTGCCAGATAGTCAATTGACTTTAACCCATTTTGACGATAGTCGGGCGACTGATGAAAACGTGCTGAAAAAGACAGCAAAGTCTAGAAATCTCAATTACCAAAGTTGGCCGGATTTTCTAGAGCAGAAATTGACAGATAAAAATGAAGAGAAACAAACAGTTAGGATTGTCACGGGTTCCTTGTATTTCTTGAGCCAAGTGAGAACCTATCTAATGGAGAGGAAAAACGAGAATGGATACACAAAAGATTGAAACGGCTGTAAAAATGATTATCGAGGCTGTTGGTGAGGACGCTAACCGCGAGGGCTTGCAGGAAACACCTGCTCGTGTAGCCCGTATGTACCAAGAGATTTTTTCAGGTCTTGGCCAAACTGCTGAGGAACACCTGTCAAAATCCTTTGAGATTATCGACGATAATATGGTAGTGGAAAAGGATATCTTTTTCCATACTATGTGTGAGCACCACTTTTTGCCATTTTATGGTAGAGCGCACATTGCCTACATTCCAGATGGCCGTGTGGCAGGCTTGTCCAAGCTTGCCCGTACGGTTGAAGTTTATTCTAAAAAACCACAAATTCAAGAACGTTTGAATATTGAAGTGGCTGATGCCTTGATGGATTATCTAGGGGCTAAAGGAGCCTTTGTTGTCATTGAGGCCGAGCATATGTGTATGAGCATGCGTGGTGTCAGAAAACCAGGCACTGCAACCTTGACAACAGTAGCTCGTGGTCTATTTGAAACAGATAAGGACCTCCGAGATCAGGCTTATCGTCTAATGGGACTATAATACTCTTCGAAAATCAAATTCAAACCACATCAGCTTCCACCTGCAACCTCAAAACAGTGTTTTGAGCAGCCTGGGACTAGCTTCCTAGTTTGCACTTTGATTTTCATTGAGTATAAAAAGAATCCGCTTTAAGCGGATTTTTCTAGAAAGGACTAGTTATGGATCAGCTAAAGATTAAAGATTTGGAAATATTTGCTTATCATGGACTCTTTCCAAGTGAGAAGGAATTGGGGCAAAAGTTTGTTATTTCCGCACGCTTATCCTATGATATGACCAAGGCAGCGACTGAGTTAGATTTGTCTTCTTCTGTCCACTATGGAGAACTTTGCCAACAGTGGAAGACTTGGTTTCAGGAAAGCACTGAGGATTTGATTGAAACGGTAGCCTACAAACTAGTAGAGCGTACCTTTGAGACCTATCCTCTTGTCCAAGAGATTGAGTTGGAACTAAAAAAACCATGGGCTCCTGTGCATTTGCCATTGGATACCTGCTCGGTGACCATTCACCGTCGTAAGCAACGAGCTTTTGTCGCTCTAGGAAGCAATATGGGGGACAAGCAAGCAAACTTGGAGCAAGCCATTGACAAACTGCGAGCTCGAGGTCTCCATATTCTCAAAGAGTCCAGTGTCTTGGCGACAGAGCCTTGGGGTGGTGTTGAGCAAGATAGCTTTGCCAATCAGGTGATTGAAGTAGAAACCTGGCTACCAGCACCAGTCTTGTTAGAAACATTATTAGCTATCGAGTCAGAAATGGGACGGGTTCGAGAGGTGCATTGGGGGCCACGTTTGATTGATTTGGACTTGCTTTTTGTGGAGGACCAGATCCTTTATACAGACGACCTCATCTTGCCTCATCCTTATATAACAGAACGCCTTTTTGTTCTTGAGCCGTTAATGGAAATAGCTCCCCATTTTATTCATCCTATCCTAAAGCAACCAATTCGTTACTTGGTTGACCAGTTGGAGCAAGGAAATGCCTAAGCTTTCCGAGACTTATAGCAAGTGGAAGAGTATCGGGGAGGGACTGCTTGCTATTGTTTTAGGGCTTCTCTTAATTCGTTTTGGACAAGTTATTCCGCGAATGGGGTACCAGTTGCTGATGGGCTACTTTTCCTTGTCAGCAGTTTGGCACTTGTTGACTCGCTGGTTTCAGGATAAAAATCGTCGGGAAAATATCTTTGTAACCTTGGGCAAGCTGGTGGTTGCGGCTCTCGTGTTTGATTCTATCATCTTGCAAGACCTTGCCCTCTATCTCTTGGTTTTTATCATTGCGAGCTACCAGCTGTTTACGGGCATCATTAGCCTTGTGACCTGGTCTCTCTATCGAAAAAATGCCATTCATCCTCGGATTCATCATCTCTTCGATGCTGTATGGATGATAGGATTCGGGCTTTATAGCATCTCTCCTTTTCACGATGCAGCGAATTTTGAATTGCTCTTGCTTGGGTTTTACTTGCTCATGCTAGGAGCCAGTAGCCTCCGGGACGGTTTCTTTTTTGAAAGGATAGAAAACAATCCCAAGCTAAAACGACGAATGCGAATGACTTTGCCGATCTTTGTGACGGCTTTGATCCCTATCAGCACCTTGCGCAAATTGAATGAGTGGCTGTCAAATCATGAAAGTCAAGAAGGGGAAGTTCATTCAGAAAGAAAAAACGATCAGGTAGTTGATCTAGAAATTTTTATTCATACCTCAGAAACCTCTTTCTTTCTCGCTATGGGACATGTGGATATTTGTTATCAAGGGAAGGTTATTTCCTATGGTTCGTATGATCCCCACTCGGAGCGTTTATTCGGCATGGTTGGAGACGGTGTTTTGTTTAAGGCCAATCGGGAAAAATATATTGAACTCTGTAAGAGGGAAAGTCAGAAGACCTTATTTACTTATGGTCTGAGTTTGACGGACCAACAGAAAGCAGCCATCCAAGCTCGTCTAGTAGAGATAGAAGACCTGTTAATTCCTTGGGAACCAAGTTCACAGTTGATGAAAAGAAGAGAGGGCGAGGTAAAGCATACCTACTCCTACCAACTGAAACAGGAAGCAGATGCGATCCTCTATAAATTCAGTTCATCCGAGTTTAAGACCTACTTTGTTCTCAGTACCAATTGTGTTTTGCTGGCAGACTCTATCGTGGGAAAAGCTGGGACTGATATATTGAGTCCCCAAGGTTTCATTGTGCCAGGGACTTATCAGGATTACCTTGATTTAGAGTATACAAAACCAAACGGTCTAGTTGTCAGTCGCTCTATTTATTAGAAAAAGAAAACTCTAGTTCCTCGGCAGTTTGCGCCGAGAAGCTAGAGTTTTTAAAATAGGTCATTTTCTTCTGGAAGGAGGATGGTTTCTCTGCCGTCCAGGTCTAAAATAAGGACTCTAGGAGGGTAAAGCGGATCGAAAGGATGATTGAAATCAAAATCGATGCTAGTCGGAAGGTGCTGGCTAGAAAAGTGGAAGGTGATGGTCCCCTTGTTGTTGAGCAGTTGAAACTCAAGCTCTTCTTCTAATTCAAAGACATTTTTCAGGAAATGATCAATAATATACCATAAAGAGTCAATGACATCGTCAGGCAGGCTGGTCACGACACCAAAACTAGCGGAACGTCTCTGTGTATTTGTAAAAGCCATGTTTTCACCCCCCTTTTATTTTCCTTATCATACAGCAAAATGTCTTAAAAATCAAGAAATCCTACTCGCTTTTTCAAAATGGGAATAAACTGTGAAATTTTTTCAAAGTTTCTCTAAAAAATACTTGAAAGTGTTTACAATAAGTGATAAAATGGAGTAAGTAGATGCGTGAAAGCGAAATTTTCATTATAGAAAGGAAACGGAATGAACACAGATGATACAGTAACGATTTATGACGTCGCCCGTGAAGCAGGAGTTTCAATGGCAACGGTTAGCCGTGTCGTTAATGGCAACAAGAATGTTAAAGAGAACACTCGAAAAAAAGTCCTAGAAGTGATTGATCGCTTGGACTATCGTCCAAATGCGGTAGCACGTGGTTTGGCTAGCAAGAAAACAACGACAGTCGGAGTTGTGATTCCTAACATTACCAATGGTTATTTCTCAACGCTTGCTAAGGGAATTGACGACATTGCTGAAATGTACAAGTATAACATTGTCCTTGCAAATAGTGATGAGGATGATGAAAAGGAAGTTTCAGTGGTTAACACTCTCTTTTCAAAACAAGTCGATGGGATTATTTTTATGGGCTATCACTTGACTGAAAAGATTCGTTCAGAATTCTCTCGTTCACGGACACCGGTTGTTCTTGCCGGTACTGTGGATGTAGAACACCAACTTCCAAGTGTAAATATCGACTATAAACAAGCAACGATTGATGCCGTGAGCTACCTTCTCAAAGAAAACGAGAAAATTGCTTTTGTGAGTGGACCACTCGTCGATGATATCAATGGCAAGGTTCGTTTGATTGGTTACAAGGAAGCCTTGAAAAAAGCTGGACATTCTTATAGCGAGGGATTGGTCTTTGAATCAAAATACAGCTATGATGATGGTTATGCCTTGGCAGAACGCTTGATTTCATCACAAGCTACAGCCGCAGTTGTAACAGGCGATGAATTGGCAGCAGGTGTCCTAAATGGTTTGGCTGACCACGGTGTGTCTGTACCAGAAGAGTTTGAAATCATTACGACAGATGACTCTCAGATTGCACGATTCACTCGTCCAAACTTGACTACTATTGCCCAACCTCTTTATGACTTAGGTGCTATCAGCATGCGTATGTTGACTAAGATTATGCATAAGGAAGAATTGGAAGAACGTGAAGTTCTCCTACCTCATGGTTTGACAGAACGCCGCTCTACACGAAAACGTAAATAGAAAAAATCAGGAAATCTCACGATTTCCTGATTTGCTTTCTAGAGAAGAGGATTAGCCTTCCATATAGTCTTTTAAGGCTTGTCCTTTTAGTCCAGCATTAAGGGCAATTAATAATTTGAGGCGCGCTTTTTGAGCGTTGAGTTCTTTGACAAAGAGAACACCAGACTCTTGCAACTGCACCCCTCCACCTTGGTAGGCGTAGACAGGTTCAGCAATACCGTTAAAGCACCTTGATACCAGGGCGACTGGGATTCCTTTTTGGAGGAGATTTTCCAACTTTTGAGCTGTTTCTTTGGGAACATTGCCTGCTCCAAAAGCCTGAATGACTAAGCCATCTAGCTGTTCCAAGTCTAACATATCGATCAGCTCGTCTGTCATACCGGCATAGGCTGAGATGATGGGAACTAGACCTTGAATATGTTCGAGATCAAACCGAACACGAGGTTCAGCTGTTTTGAAGTAGAGGATTTCTTGCTTCATGATGAGACCAAGTGGCCCATGTGTTGGGGTTTGAAAGGTGCTGACATTGGTCGTATGGGTTTTGGTAACATACTTGGCTGCGTGGATCTCGTCGTTCATGACGACCAGCACACCCTTGTCGGCTGCTTTATCATCACTGGCAACTCGCAGCGCGCTCAGATAGTTATATACACCGTCGCTACCAAGTTCGTTTGAACTACGCATGGCCCCTGTTAGAACGATGGGGATGGGCGGAATTTTCATGGTATCAAGGAAGTAAGCTGTTTCTTCTAAGGTATCTGTACCATGTGTGATGACAACTCCATCGTAGTTATTAGCTTCCTCTTTAATCTTATGATAGAGTGCAAGCATATGCTTGGGTTTGATATGGGGACTTGGCAGATTAAAAAAGTCTAGGGCATGAACCTCAATCCCTTCAAGTGGATTGGTGACATGGTTCATGGGATTGTCCTGGCTGGTCACAACTGCGCCAGAGGCGTCTGCTTGCATGGAAATAGTCCCACCTGTATGTAAAACAAGGATTTTCTTAGGCATGATTTAGTCACTCTTTCTGAAATGTGGTATAATCATTGTAACACAAAAGGGGAGAATGGGATAGGATGGAAGTCAAGGCTGTTTTTTTTGATATCGATGGAACGCTAGTCAACGATCGCAAGAGTGTTTTGAAATCCACTAAGGACGCGATTAAAATTGTTAAAGAGCAAGGGGTACTTGTTGGAGTAGCGACAGGACGAGGGCCGTTTTTTGTCAAGGAATTGATGGAAGACTTGGACTTGGATTTTGCGGTAACCTACAATGGCCAATACATTTTTAATAAAGAAAAGGTACTCTTTGCAAGCCCGATCGCTAAGTCAAGCCTGCGTCAACTGATTGCTTATGCTAAAAAGGAGCGTAAAGAAATCGCTCTTGGAACTGAGTATGCCGTTGTTGGTTCAAGAATTATGTCATTTGGTCTCGGTTCCTTTTCTCAACTGGTTAGTCGTTTTATCCCGACTGTGCTGACAAGAACCGTTAGCCGTTCCTTTAATCGAATGGTCAGCAAGGCAGTTCCTCAAAAGGAAGACAACCTGCTTAACTTGATTAATCAACCCATTTATCAAGTTTTGATGCTGATGACGCCAGAAGAATCTGAGAGAGCTGCAAGTGATTTTGACGACTTGAAATTAACTCGAAGCAATCCTTTTGCAGCAGATATCATTAACCAAGGAAATTCCAAACTAGAAGGCATTCGCCGAGTCGGGAAAGAATATGGTTTTGATCTCAATCAAGTCATGGCCTTTGGTGATTCCGACAACGACCTGGAAATGTTGGCGGGTGTTGGTATGTCGGTCGCTATGGGAAATGGCAGTAGCAGTGTCAAAGAAGTTGCCAAGCATATTACGGCAAGTAATCAACAAGATGGTATCCACAAGGCGCTCGAGCACTTTGGTGTTTTGGCTTCAGAAAAAGTGTTTGTCAGTCGAGACTACCACTTTAATAAGGTCAAAACCTTCCACCACATGATGGATGAACGAACTCAAGAAGAGCCACAGGCATGGGATGCTGAAGGTGCAACCCACCGCGCAGATTTTAAAATTGAAGAATTAGTAGAGTTTGTTCGCGCAGCAAGTTCTTCGGAGGAAGAATTCCAAGACTCCCTTGCAAGCATGCATGAGGCACTTGATAAGGCGGCAGAGAAAGTGGCGAAAAAGACGCCTGCTAAGCAAAATCTGGTCGGTCAAGTGGATGCTTTGATTGACACACTGTATTTCACATACGGTAGTTTCGTTTTGATGGGAGTAGACCCAGAACGCATTTTTGATATTGTCCATGAAGCAAATATGGGAAAGGTTTTCCCTGATGGGAAAGCTCATTTTGACCCAGTTACACACAAGATTTTAAAACCAGATGACTGGGAAGAAAAATATGCTCCGGAACCTGCCATCCGACAGGAACTACAACGTCAGTTTAAAGCTTATGAGCGACATAAAGAAGGAAAAAAATAGAAACAAAAAGGAGCTCAAGGCTCCCTTTTTTAATGACTACAATGTTTTTTCTCTTTCTCTCACGACTAGCAAATCGACTTTTGCATGGCGGAGAATGTACTCAGATGAAGAACCAACCAAGAGGCGTTCAAAGGCATTGAGACCTGTTGCACCAACGAGAATCAGGTCGACATTTTCTGCGTCTGGAATAGTACGGGCAAGGAGGGTTTTTGGATTTCCCATTTCGATGACGATGTGAATATCGGTCACACCAGCATCTCTTGCGCGCTTTTCGTACTCCTTCATCAGACTTTCAGCATCGACTTGGAGTTCTTCGTAAACTTCAGCATCAAAGGTAGACACGCTTTGAAGAGCGCGTGTGTCAATAACATGGGCAATGGTGAGCTTGGATTCGTTGCGTAGTGCAGTGTAAACACCTTTGACGAAAGCCAAGTCCGCTTCTTTAGAACCATCAATTGCGACCATAACATTTTGGTAACGTTGTGCCATAATGAAACCTCCTGAAATTTTCTTACTGTTATTGTAACCCTTTTCACTAAAGAAGTAAAGTAAAAATCATATTTAAATAAATATTATTGGAGATTCAATTTGGTGGAGATATGTTAAAATAAAAGAAAACGGGATAGCAGAAAACACAGTAGGGGGATGAGAAAGTATGAAAGATTCTGTTCAATCTTCTAAAAAAATAAGTTTTCTTTATCATGGAATTATCCTTGCGTCACTTGTAGGAGAAGTAGTGATGCTTTGGCAGCTAGAAAGAGTCGTACCCGTTCTCTATCCAGGTTTTGTTGCTTTTCTTCTCTTTCACTTAGTCTACCACATCATTTTATTTGTGATTGCAAAGAGAAGTGGTCGTTTGGATTATTTGGTCACGTGGGGGCTCTTTCTCATGTTTAATCTTTTGTATGATTCCTTTTTAGCATTAGTCTTTCTAGGTTTGTCTTTTGGTATGTGAGAAAACACTTCTGTACTCTAGTTGTTTAGATGGTGAGAACTTAGTCGTTGTGAGTTTTTTTCTTTGTTTGCTCATTTCAGGAAACTTGTCGCAATCCCTTTCTAGTGGTATAATGTTACTATCTCGATGAATTGAGGAAACAAGATGAAAGAATATAACAAGTCTAGTAAGTTAGAGCACGTTGCCTATGATATCCGTGGTCCTGTTTTGGAAGAAGCTATGCGGATGCGAGCAAACGGAGAAAAGATTTTACGTCTGAATACAGGGAATCCAGCAGAATTTGGCTTCACAGCGCCAGATGAGGTCATTCATGACTTGATTATGAATGCGCGTGATAGTGAGGGGTATTCTGACTCCAAAGGGATTTTCTCAGCACGTAAGGCCATCATGCAGTATTGCCAACTGAAGAAATTTCCCAATGTAGACATTGATGATATCTACCTTGGAAATGGTGTCAGTGAGCTGATTGTTATGTCCATGCAAGGGCTTTTGGATAATGGCGATGAGGTCTTGGTGCCTATGCCAGACTATCCTCTCTGGACAGCCGCGGTCAGCCTAGCTGGGGGAAATGCCGTTCACTATATCTGTGATGAAGCTGCAGAGTGGTACCCTGATATTGACGATATCAAGTCAAAAATTACTTCCAACACTAAGGCAATCGTTCTTATCAATCCGAACAACCCAACTGGAGCCCTTTATCCTAAGGAACTCTTGTTGGAGATTATTGAGATTGCTCGTCAAAACGATTTGATCATCTTTGCGGATGAGATTTATGACCGCATGGTGATGGATGGGCATGTGCATACGCCTGTGGCAAGCTTGGCACCTGATGTTTTCTGTGTCAGCATGAATGGTTTGTCAAAATCTCACCGTATCGCTGGTTTCCGTGTAGGATGGATGGTCTTGTCTGGTCCTAAGCACCATGTCAAGGGCTATATCGAAGGTCTCAATATGCTGTCCAATATGCGTCTTTGCTCTAACGTTTTGGCCCAGCAAGTCGTACAAACTTCACTAGGTGGGCACCAGTCAGTGGATGAATTGCTCCTTCCTGGTGGACGGATTTACGAGCAAAGAAACTTCATTTACAATGCCATTCAAGATATCCCAGGTTTGTCTGCGGTCAAGCCGAAGGCGGGGCTTTATATCTTCCCTAAAATCGACCGCAATATGTACCGCATCGATGATGATGAACAGTTCGTTCTTGATTTCTTGAAGCAGGAAAAGGTTCTCTTGGTTCATGGTCGTGGTTTTAACTGGAAGGAACCAGACCATTTCCGTATTGTTTACCTTCCTCGTGTGGACGAATTGGCGCAAATCCAAGAAAAGATGACACGTTTCTTGAGTCAGTATCGTAGATAAGGCTTTCATAGGGAAAAGCAGGAAACATTTACTTAGAGCTATTGACAAATAGGTAAGAATCAGATAGAATAGTAAAGTATGTTTAGTAACTGATCACTTTATAGCCGGCTAAACGAATACAAAATCTATGAGGAGGTATTCATCGTGAAACGTACTTATCAACCAAGTAAACTTCGTCGTGCGCGTAAACACGGATTCCGTAACCGTATGTCAACTAAAAACGGTCGTCGCGTATTGGCAGCTCGTCGTCGTAAAGGACGCAAAGTTTTGGCTGCTTAATCCAAACGAATTCAACAAAGAAGTCAGTAGGAACTCGAGTCTACTGGCTTTTCTTTTTATCTTAAAGGGTGCATTGTCCTTGAAATCGGTCATTTTAGATGAAACTCGTGGAGGGCTCTTTTAAAAGGTCATATACAAAAAACTCAAAACCAGATATAAGTTACTGATTTTGAGTTTTTGTTTATTCTTTTAAGTGATAAGAGTAACTGGCGACAACGACGTCTTCATGCCATCTGAGAGCGTATTTTAGTTTGAGGCTCATTTGATTGTGCAGGATATTTTGCCAAGGCTTGTTAGGGATAAACTGTGGGACAAGGACTGTAACGGTGTAGTTTTTTTGCCTAGCTTCTTGGGCGATTCGTTTGACATACTTAACGCTAGGGGTGATGATGTCGCGGTAGCTGGTATTGATATTCTTCAGAGTGATATTTGGGAAGTAATCGGCAAATTCCTGGAGAATTTCTTGGTCTTTTTCAGCCGTTTCTTTAGTAGAAATGTGCATGGCTAACACTTCGTCACCGATACTTTGAGCGTAGTTAATAGCTCCGACACTTACTCGAGTAACATTTCCTACTAGGACAAGGACAAGGTTACCGTCATAAGTGCGCTTTTCAATTCCTTCGTAGAGTCGCAGTTGTTTTGCCACTTTTTGGTAATGGCTGTGAATGGACAAAAAGAGGAAAGTTAGAACTAGGATAATTGGGAAGAATGGCCAGATATCACCCAGTCTGAAGAGGAGTAAAATGAGGACAATAGCATAACAAATGATGGCCCCAAGGATATTAGCAAAGGCAGGTTTTAAGAAATTTGCTTCTTTTTCCTTTTTCCAATGACGAATCATCCCAGTCTGAGAAAGGGCAAAGGGAACGAAGACCCCGATAGTATAAAGAGGAATCAAGCGTTCAGTATTCCCGTTAAAAATGAGAAGAAGGATCATAGCTCCAAAAGCCAGAGTTAAGATACCGTTGGAGTAGCCAAGGCGATCCCCTTTTTCCATAAAGAGATGGGGCATGTACTTGTTTTTAGCCATATTGTAGGCCAACATAGGGAAGGCTGAAAAGCCAGTATTTGCAGCTACAGCTAGAATCAAGGCTGTTGAGAACTGGAAGAGATAGTAGCTAGCATGACCAAAGAATGAATCACCAAGAATGCCCTTGGCCATTTGCGAGAGGATGGTTTCTCCATTTTGAGGTGTGATGCCCATCCAGTAGTTTAGGAAGGTGATGCCTGCAAAAAGAAAACCTAAAATCAAGGACATGATGGTCAAGGTCTGAGCAGCATTCTTTTCTTTCGGAGTTTTGAAAAATGGTACCGCATTTGAAATAGCCTCAACCCCTGTCAGAGAGGCAGAGCCACTGGTAAAGGCTCTCAATAGGAGAACGATGGAAAGGCTCGGAACAGTTTGTCCAATGGTTGAAGTCGCCTGATAGTTTAGGGAGCCTGTGAATAGTTGAAAGAACCCATAAAGCAAGAGAAAGACGGTACTGAAGATAAAGAGGTAGACGGGAATCATCAGAGAGCTGGCAGATTCTTTCAATCCTCTTAAATTCAAGAGCATGAGCAGACAGACTAGGAAAATAGAGATATGAAGATTATAGGGATGGAGGGCAGGGATGGCTGCAGTAATAGCATCAGCTCCAGACGCAACGGATACGGCTACTGTCAGCATATAGTCAATAAGGAGGCTGCCCCCTGCAATCAAGCCTAGTTCAGGGGAGAGATTTTCCCGAGTAACCATATAAGCTCCTCCACCTTGAGGATAGGCGTGAATAATTTGACGATAGGAAATGGTCAAACTAGCGAGGAGTAAGAGGACAAAAATACCGATAGGGAGGCTCCACCAAATAGCGAGAGGAGAGAGACTGACTAATACGAGAATGACTTGTTCAGGTCCATAGGCAATAGAAGATAGGGCATCACTGGATAACATTGCAAGTGCCTGCATTTTCCCTAACAATCCCCCTTCGCCGTCTGTGAGAGACTTGAGTGGTCGACCGATAAAGGTATATTTTAATTTTCTAAACATTTTCTTTTCCTTTGCTGAAAATTTTAATAAGTGTTATTATACTGCTTTGAAAAAGGGCAGTCAAGGGAGAATGATTGGTATTAGAATATTTTTACAAGCCGAGGGATGCTATTTTTGGTATAATAGATGGAAGAAAATGAGGTTAGAAGAGATGATTTTTGACACGCATACACATTTAAATGTAGAGGAATTTGCAGGACGTGAGGCAGAAGAAATCGCCTTGGCTGCTGAGATGGGTGTGACACAGATGAATATTGTTGGTTTTGATAAGCCAACCATTGAGCGAGCACTAGAATTGTCAGATGAGTATGAGCAACTCTACGCAACTATTGGCTGGCATCCGACGGAAGTAGGCACATACACAGAAGAGGTCGAAGCTTACTTGCTTGAAAAACTAAAACATCCCAAGGTTGTTGCCTTGGGGGAGATTGGTCTGGACTACCATTGGATGACAGCACCTAAGGAAGTACAGGAGCAGGTTTTTCGTCGTCAGATTCAGCTGTCTAAGGATTTGAATTTGCCCTTTGTGGTCCACACTCGTGATGCGCTAGAAGATACTTATGAGATTATCAAGAGTGAGGGCGTTGGTCCTCGTGGTGGCATCATGCATTCATTTTCAGGCTCTTTGGAGTGGGCTGAGAAGTTTGTCGAGCTTGGTATGACTATTTCCTTTTCTGGAGTGGTGACCTTTAAGAAAGCGACTGATATCCAAGAAGCTGCTAGAGAACTTTCCTTGGACAAGATGTTGGTAGAAACAGATGCGCCCTACTTGGCACCAGTTCCTAAACGTGGTCGTGAAAACAAGACAGCCTACACCCGCTATGTAGTAGACTTTATTGCCGACTTGCGTGGCATGACGACAGAAGAATTAGCTGCTGTGACAAGTGCCAATGCAGAGCGTATTTTTGGATTGGAAAAACAATCATGAAAGAGAAAATTTCCCAAGTCATCGTAGTCGAAGGACGGGATGATACGGCCAATCTCAAACGTTATTTTGACGTAGAGACCTATGAGACACGAGGATCGGCAATCAATAATCAAGATATAGAGCGAATTCAACGCCTGCATGAACTGTATGGAGTCGTTGTTTTTACAGATCCAGATTTTAATGGGGAGCGGATTCGGCGCATGATTATGACGGCCATTCCGACAGTTCAGCATGCCTTTCTCAAACGAGATGAGGCTGTTCCCAAATCCAAGACCAAGGGACGTTCTCTGGGAATCGAACATGCTAGTTATGAGGACCTGAAAACAGCGCTGGCTCAGGTGACAGAGCAATTTGAAAACGAGAACGAGTTCGACATTAGTCGTGGTGACTTGATTCGCCTAGGTTTCTTAGCGGGAGAAGACAGTCGTAGGCGCAGAGAGTATCTAGGCGAACAGCTCCGCATCGGCTATTCCAACGGCAAGCAACTTCTCAAGCGCTTAGAGTTGTTTGGAGTGACCTTGGCAGAAGTGGAAGAGGTTATGAAATCTTATGATAATAGTTGAGCAGACCTCAAAATGCATGGAGAATGTGTTACAATAGAGGTACTTAGATTTATTTTGATAGCGTTCAAATAGAAACTTATAAGGAGAGAGCAAAGTGAAAATCCGAGTTGATAGAGAGTCTATCTGTATGGGGGATGATGTATTTTCTCATCGGATGGATCTTGATATCCCGGAGGATATGACAGTTAAGGAGCTTTGTAGTTTTCTTCAAAAAGACAGATATCTACCTGGATTGGATACAGAATGGTTTCTTCGACATGGTGGAAAGACAATAACAAGTTATAATACGGAAACAAAAGAACTTACGAATCCCAATATCTATTTAAAAGACCTGATTCATCAGGGTTCTAGAGGAAATGATTTTGTTTGGATATATCGTCGTTCATATTAGAAAAGAGAATAAATGAGAATTGCAGATTATAGCGTGACCAAGGCAGTGCTGGAGCGTCACGGTTTTACCTTTAAAAAGTCCTTCGGGCAAAATTTCTTGACGGATACCAATATTCTTCAAAAGATCGTGGATACGGCTGAAATTGATGACCAGGTTAATGTTATCGAAATCGGGCCAGGTATTGGGGCCTTGACGGAGTTTTTGGCTGAGCGTGCAGCTCAAGTTATGGCCTTTGAGATTGACCACCGTTTGGTGCCAATTCTAGCGGATACTCTACGTGATTTTGACAATGTTACCGTAGTCAACGAGGACATTCTCAAGGTCGATTTGGCGCAGCATATTCAGAATTTCAAAAATCCTGACCTACCCATTAAGGTGGTAGCCAACTTGCCTTACTACATTACGACGCCTATTCTCATGCACTTGATTGAAAGTGGCATTCCTTTTAGCGAGTTTGTGGTTATGATGCAAAAAGAAGTGGCAGATCGTATCTCCGCTCAACCCAATACCAAGGCTTACGGTAGTTTGTCGATTGCTGTCCAGTATTACATGACAGCCAAGGTTGCCTTTATCGTGCCTCGTACGGTCTTTGTGCCAGCGCCGAATGTTGACTCGGCTATTCTGAAAATGGTGCGTCGTCCAGAGCCAGCCGTAGCAGTGAAAGATGAACAGTTCTTCTTTAAGGTTTCCAAGGCTAGTTTCACTCATCGTCGCAAGACCTTGTGGAACAACTTAACAGGCTACTTTGGCAAGACCGAAGAAGTCAAGGATAAGCTGACCAAGGCTTTGGACCAAGCAGGCTTGTCACCAAGTGTGCGTGGGGAAGCACTAAGCTTGGAAGAATTTGCTAGCCTTTCAGATGCGCTTAAAGGACAAGGACTCTAAGATGAAGGGACAAATCATTAAAGCCTTGGCGGGCTTCTACTATGTGGAGAGTGACGGTCAGGTTTATCAAACACGCGCGCGTGGGAATTTCCGTCAAAAAGGTCATACACCCTATGTTGGGGATTGGGTAGATTTTTCTGCGGAGGAAAATTCTGAAGGTTATATTCTCAAGATACACGAACGGAAAAACAGTCTGGTCCGTCCGCCTATTGTCAATATTGACCAAGCTGTGGTGATCATGTCCGTCAAGGAACCGGACTTCAATAGCAATCTACTGGATCGTTTCTTGGTTCTTTTGGAACACAAGGGCATCCATCCTATTGTTTATATTTCTAAAATGGACTTGCTGGAAGATAGGGAAGAATTAAGTTTTTACCAACAAACCTATCGTGCTATTGGTTACGACTTTGTGACTAGTAAAGAAGAACTTTTGCCTTTGTTGACAGGAAAAGTGACGGTCTTTATGGGGCAGACAGGTGTTGGGAAGTCAACCCTCCTCAATAAAATCGCACCAGACCTCAATCTTGAAACAGGAGAAATCTCAGACAGTCTGGGTCGCGGTCGTCATACCACTCGAGCTGTTAGTTTTTACAACCTCAATGGGGGTAAAATCGCGGATACGCCAGGCTTTTCATCGCTGGACTATGAAGTATCAACAGCAGAAGACCTCAATCAGGCTTTTCCAGAGATTGCCACTGTCAGTCGAGACTGTAAGTTCCGTACCTGTACCCATACCCATGAGCCGTCTTGTGCAGTCAAGCCAGCAGTAGAGGAAGGTATCATTGCTAGCTTCCGTTTTGACAATTACCTCCAATTCCTCAGTGAGATTGAAAATCGCAGAGAAACCTACAAAAAAGTCAGCAAAAAAATTCCAAAATAAGGAGAAACCTATGTCTCAATACAAGATTGCTCCGTCAATTCTGGCAGCAGATTATGCCAACTTTGAACGTGAAATCAAACGCCTAGAAGCAACTGGTGCAGAATATGCCCATATCGATATTATGGATGGTCACTTTGTACCACAAATTAGTTTTGGTGCAGGTGTGGTTGAAGCTCTTCGTCCCCATAGCAAGATGGTCTTTGACTGCCACTTGATGGTAGCAAATCCTGAACATCATTTAGAAGACTTTGCGCGTGCAGGTGCTGATATCATCAGTATCCATGTGGAAGCGACGTCTCATATCCATGGATCCCTCCAAAAGATTCGTTCGCTCGGTGTCAAACCTTCTGTTGTCATTAACCCTGGTACGCCGGTTGAAGCTATCAAACACGTACTTCACTTAGTTGACCAAGTTTTGGTCATGACGGTTAACCCTGGTTTCGGTGGGCAAGCCTTTCTACCTGAAACCATGGATAAGATTCGTGAGTTAGTTGCCCTTCGTGAGGAAAAAGGTTTGAACTTTGAGATCGAAGTCGATGGCGGTATTGATGACCAGACCATTTCTCAGGCTAAAAAAGCTGGAGCGACCGTTTTTGTAGCAGGATCCTATGTTTTTAAGGGAGATGTCAATGAACGAGTGCAAACTCTCAGAAAACAATTGGACTAGGGTTGCCGTTTTTGCAGGCGGCGATCGCGGTCATTATCGGACGGATTTTGATTGTTTTGTCGGTGTGGATCGCGGTTCGCTCTGGGTTTTGGAGGAAGATCTGCATCTCGCTCTAGCAGTTGGAGATTTTGATTCTGTCACTGCAGAAGAGCGACAGGTGATTCAAAAACGTGCCCAGCGCTTTGTCCAAGCTCAGCCAGAAAAGGATGACACAGATTTGGAATTGGCTCTCTTAACCATCTTTGAGCAAAATTCTCAGGCTCAGGTTACTATTTTTGGGGCTTTGGGTGGTCGTATTGACCATATGCTGGCTAATGTCTTTCTGCCTAGCAATCCTAAGTTGGCACCCTATATGCGCCAGATAGCGATTGAGGACGGGCAAAATGTGATTAGCTATTGTCCAGAAGGGACCAGTCAGCTTGAACCGCGTTCAGACTATGACTATCTAGCCTTTATGCCAGTTCGGGATAGTCAGTTGACCATTATCGGAGCCAAGTACGAATTGACAGAGGAAAATTTTTTCTTTAAAAAAGTGTACGCTTCTAACGAATATATAGATAGGGAAGTTTCGGTAACTTGCCCAGATGGCTATGTCGTCGTGCTACATAGCAAGGATAGGAGGTAGGATGGAGACTGTATTATTACTATTATTAATTGCCAATCTAGCTGGTCTCTTTCTGATTTGGCAAAGGCAGGATAAGCAGGAGAAACACCTAAGCAAGAGTTTGGAGGATCAGGCAGACGATCTTTCGGATCAACTAGATTATCGCTTTGAACAAGCCAGGCAAGCCAGTCAGCTAGATCAAAAAGATTTGGAAGTGGCTGTCAGCGACCGCTTGCAGGAAGTTCGAATGGAGTTGCATCAAGGCTTGACGCAAGTCCGTCAAGAAATGACAGATAATCTTTTGCAAACTAGGGACAAGACTGACCAACGCCTTCAAACCCTGCAGGAGTCCAATGAGCAACGTTTGGAACAAATGCGTCAAACGGTCGAGGAAAAGTTGGAAAAGACCTTGCAGACGCGCTTGCAGGCTTCCTTCGAGACAGTTTCTAAACAACTGGAGTCTGTCAATCGTGGCCTTGGAGAAATGCAGACAGTTGCCCGTGATGTCGGAGCCCTCAACAAGGTTCTCTCTGGAACCAAGACGCGAGGAATTCTGGGAGAATTGCAATTGGGACAAATCATCGAAGACATCATGACGCCTGCCCAGTACGAACGAGAATATGCAACGGTTGAAAACTCCAGTGAACGAGTGGAATACGCCATCAAGTTACCTGGACAAGGCGGCCGGGAATACATCTATCTACCAATTGACTCCAAGTTTCCACTGGCAGATTATTATCGATTAGAAGAAGCCTATGAAGCAGGCGACAAGGACGAAATCGAACGCTGTCGCAAGTCACTCCTAGCTAGCGTCAAACGCTTTGCCAAGGATATCAAGAGCAAGTACATAGCACCACCTCGGACGACTAATTTTGGAGTCTTGTTTGTTCCGACAGAAGGACTTTATTCAGAAATCGTTCGCAATCCGGTCTTCTTTGATGATTTGAGACGGGAGGAGCAGATTATTGTTGCAGGTCCAAGTACTCTGTCGGCTCTGCTCAACTCCCTATCAGTTGGCTTCAAAACTCTCAATATCCAAAAGAGTGCCGACCATATTAGCAAGACTCTTGCCAGTGTCAAGACCGAGTTTGGTAAGTTCGGAGGCATTCTGGTCAAGGCACAAAAGCATCTCCAACATGCCTCTGGCAATATTGATGAATTATTAAACCGTCGTACCACAGCTATCGAGCGGACGCTCCGTCACATTGAATTATCAGAAGGTGAGCCTGCGCTTGATCTACTCCATTTCCAAGAAGATGAGGAAGAATATGAAGATTAGTCACATGAAAAAAGATGAGCTGTTTGAAGGGTTTTACCTGATCAAGTCAGCTGACCTGAGACAGACGCGTGCTGGGAAAAACTACCTAGCCTTTACCTTCCAAGACGATAGTGGCGAGATTGAAGGAAAACTTTGGGATGCCCAACCTCACAACGTTGAGGCTTTTACCGCAGGGAAAGTCGTCCACATGCAGGGGCGCAGAGAAGTCTATAATAATACTCCTCAAGTCAATCAAATCACGCTTCGTTTACCTCAGCCTGGGGAACCCAATGATCCAGCTGACTTCAAGGTCAAGTCACCAGTCGATGTTAAGGAAATCCGTGACTACATGTCGCAAATGATTTTCAAGATTGAAAATCCTGTCTGGCAGCGTATCGTTCGTAGTCTCTACACCAAGTATGATAAGGAATTCTACTCCTATCCGGCTGCCAAGACCAATCACCATGCCTTTGAAACGGGTTTGGCTTATCATACAGCAACCATGGTGCGCTTGGCAGATGCCGTTAGCGAGATCTATCCTCAGCTCAACAAGAGCCTGCTCTATGCTGGGATTATGCTGCACGACTTGGCTAAGGTTATTGAGTTGACGGGACCAGACCAGACGGAGTATACAGTACGAGGAAATCTCATCGGCCATATCGCCCTCATCGATAGTGAAATTACCAAGACAGTCATGGAACTCGGCATCGATGATACTAGAGAAGAAGTGGTGCTACTGCGCCATGTCATTCTCAGTCATCATGGCTTGCTGGAGTATGGAAGTCCAGTCCGTCCACGCATTATGGAGGCAGAGATTATCCACATGATTGACAATCTAGATGCCAGCATGATGATGATGTCAACAGCTCTTGCTTTGGTGGATAAAGGAGAGATGACCAATAAAATCTTCGCCATGGACAATCGTTCCTTCTATAAACCAGATTTAGATTAATAATTTAAGAAAAACGAGCATTTTTTACGCAATAATGTTCGTTTTTTTATGTGAATGTGGTATAATGGATAAAATATCAAAATTAAATGGAATGGTAAATAAAAATGAAATTAAGAAGAAGTGATCGGATGGTTGTCATTTCCAACTATTTGATTAATAATCCATACAAACTAACCAGTCTCAATACCTTTGCAGAAAAGTACGAATCAGCAAAATCATCTATCTCAGAGGACATCGTGATTATCAAGCGTGCCTTTGAGGAAATAGAAATCGGTCATATTCAGACTGTGACTGGAGCAGGTGGTGGCGTTATCTTTACACCATCAATCTCGAGTCATGAAGCCAAAGAAATGATTGCAGACTTGCGTGATAAGCTTTCAGAAAGCGATCGTATCTTGCCAGGTGGTTATATCTATCTGTCTGATTTGCTCAGTACACCTGCCATTTTGAAAAATATTGGGCGTATCATTGCCAAGAGCTTTATGGACCAAAAAATCGATGCCGTTATGACAGTAGCAACAAAAGGGGTGCCACTCGCAAATGCAGTTGCCAATGTCCTCAATGTTCCATTTGTCATTGTGCGTCGTGACTTAAAAATTACCGAAGGTTCAACGGTCAGTGTCAACTATGTTTCAGGTTCAAGTGGTGACCGTATTGAGAAAATGTTCCTTTCAAAACGTAGCCTCAAGGCAGGCAGTCGTGTCTTGATTGTGGATGACTTCTTGAAAGGCGGCGGAACTGTCAACGGGATGATTAGTCTTTTGCGTGAGTTCGATTCTGAACTAGCTGGTGTCGCAGTCTTTGCAGACAATGCCCAAGAAGAACGTGAAAAGCAGTTCGATTACAAGTCACTCTTGAAAGTAACCAATATTGATGTTAAGAACCAATCCATCGATGTTGAGATTGGAAATATCTTTGACGAAGACAAATAAGAGATAGAACTAAAGGTTGGAACGATTGTCCCAGCCTTTCTTTGCAAACAGAATAGAAGGAAGCTTATGAAAACACCATTTATCAGCCAAGAAGATTTAGAAACAATTGTTGCAGAGTTCCCGACTCCCTTTCACTTGTATGATGAGAAGGGGATTCGTGAAAAAGCAAGAGCCGTCAACCAGGCCTTTTCTTGGAATAAGGGATTTAAAGAATATTTTGCAGTCAAGGCCACTCCAACTCCAGCCATCTTGAAAATCCTCCAAGAGGAAGGTTGTGGTGTGGACTGTTCTAGTTATGTAGAGCTCTTGATGAGCCACAAACTGGATTTTCCCGGTTCTGAAATCATGTTCTCATCAAACAATACGCCAGACCAAGAGTATGCTTATGCGCGTGAATTGGGCGCAACCATTAACTTGGATGCCTTTGAAGACATTGAACATCTGGAGCGAGCGGCAGGCATTCCAGAAATCATCTCTTGTCGTTACAATCCTGGAGGCGTTTTTGAGCTAGGAACAGATATCATGGACAATCCTGGAGAAGCCAAGTTTGGGATGACCAAGGACCAGCTTTTTGAAGCCTTTGCGATTTTGAAGGAAAAAGGAGCCAAGACCTTTGGGATTCACTCTTTCCTAGCATCCAATACTGTCACCCATCTCTATTATCCAGAGTTGGCCCGTCAGCTCTTTGAATTGGCTGTTGAAATCAAGGAAAAGTTGGGCATTTCGCTAGACTTTATCAATCTTTCTGGCGGTATTGGTGTCAATTACCGTCCAGACCAGGAGCCAAACGATATTGCGATGATTGGTGAAGGTGTGCGTAAGGTTTATGAAGAAGTCCTTATGCCAGCAGGTCTTGGTCAGGTCAAGATTTTCACCGAATTGGGTCGTTTTATGTTAGCCCCTCACGGAGCTCTCGTCACAAAAGTCACCCATAAGAAGAAAACCTACCGTACCTATCTAGGTGTGGATGCATCAGCAGTCAACCTGATGCGCCCAGCCATGTATGGAGCCTACCACCATATCAGCAATCTGACGCAACCAGCTGGACCGGTGGAGGTCGTAGATGTGGTTGGATCGCTCTGTGAAAACAATGATAAATTTGCCGTTAACCGCGAACTACCTCATACAGAAATCGGTGATTTGCTGGTGATTCATGATACAGGTGCACATGGATTCTCCATGGGTTATCAGTACAATGCCAAACTACGCTCGGCAGAAATCCTCTATACCGAAGAAGGAAAAGCTCGCCAAATCCGCCGTGCAGAGCGCCCTGAGGACTATTTCGCAACCTTATATGGTTTTGATTTTGAACCGGATCATTAAAAGAAATTGAAAATGAAAGTGAAAAACAGATTGCTTTCTAAAAAATAGACAAAAAAACCTTGTTTTTCACCTTACTCGTGATATAATAAAACTATAAAACGGTTTCAAGGAAGGTGACGATATGTCTGAAGAAACAATTGACTATGGACAAGTGACAGGAATGGTGCATTCGACAGAGAGTTTTGGGGCGGTAGATGGCCCTGGGATTCGTTTCATTGTCTTTTTGCAGGGTTGTCACATGCGTTGCCAGTACTGTCATAACCCCGACACATGGGCTATGGAAACCAATAAATCACGCGAACGGACAGTAGACGATGTCTTGACAGAAGCCCTTCGCTACCGTGGTTTCTGGGGAGACAAGGGAGGAATCACTGTTAGTGGAGGAGAAGCCCTCTTACAGATTGATTTCCTGATTGCCCTCTTTACCAAGGCCAAAGAAAAAGGAATCCACTGTACCTTGGATACCTGTGCCCTTCCGTTCCGTAATAAACCACGTTATCTCGAAAAGTTTAATAAACTCATGGCGGTGACAGACTTGGTTCTTCTGGATATCAAGGAAATCAACGAAGAACAGCACAAGATTGTAACCAGCCAAACCAATAAAAACATCTTGGCCTGTGCCCAGTACCTATCAGATATTGGGAAACCTGTTTGGATTCGCCACGTGCTGGTTCCAGGTTTGACGGACAGAGATGAGGACTTGATCGAACTTGGTAAATTCGTCAAGACCCTCAAAAACGTTGATAAGTTTGAAATCTTGCCTTATCATACGATGGGAGAATTCAAGTGGCGTGAACTAGGAATTCCTTATTCGCTCGAAGGGGTAAAACCTCCAACAGCAGACCGTGTTAAGAATGCCAAGGAATTGATGGATACAGAAAGCTACCAAGACTACATGAAACGTGTTCATGGATAAAAAAGAAGCCTGATGGAGACATCGGGCTTTTGTGATGCATAAAAAGCCTAGCCTTTCAGCTAAGCTTTTTTCTTATTTTCTAGAATGTTGTTTACCAGCATTGCGTTTTTTATGTTTCTTATTAGTCATGATCGCAGTTGCTTGGTTTGGAGTGACATCTTTGCGTCCGCCTCCAGTTGAAAATGAACGTGCTTTTGGTGGATTTTTGGCAAATTCTTCACGAACTTTTTTGCGAAGTTTTGGACGAACAACATAGTTAACGATGAACTGTTGGAGAATCATCATGAAACCACCGACAACCCAGTAAAGCGTCACACTGGCTGGTGAGAAGAAGGAGAAGACGACAATCATGAGTGGGCTCATGTAAATCATTTTCTTGAGCTGTTCTCTTTGCATCTCATCTTCTACTCCATGAAGTGAGAGGAGTGATTGGAGGTAGTAGAGGACACCAGCAAAGGCTACGAGGATCATACTTGGTGAACCAAGATCGATACCCAAGAAGGTAGAGCTAGCTACCCCTTCAGTGAGCTGGGCTGCAAAGTAGATAGCAGAGAAGAATGGCATTTGAATGAGGATAGGGAAGCAACCTACACCACCTAACATGCTAATACCGTGTTCTTTCTGAGCAGCAAAGAGAGCTTGTTGAGCCTCAAGTTTTTCTTCCTGAGTTGTTGCTTCTTTGAGACGTGTTTGGTGTGGTTCGAGTACGTGTTTGAGGGCGTTCATCTTTTCAGAGTGAAGTGTCGCCTTCCATGATTGGTAGATACCAAGTGGCAAGATAATCAAGCGCACGATAATGGTTACGATAATGATAGCGACCCCGAAGCCTAGTCCTTTATCAGTAGCGAAGTACTTGATAGCTTCTCCCATCGGAGCACCCAAGAAATCCCAAACGGGACCAACTGGCTTACCTGTTGCTTTGTCTACTTGGACACAGCCTGTCAAGACGAGTAGCATAGCCACTCCCATAGCAGAGAGGGCAAAACGTTTAATAGATTTCAATGTTTTCATTCCTTCTTTAAAAATTATACCTTTCTATTCTACTGTTTTTTTGTAAAATATACAATAGTTCTGGAGACCTAATTTGCAACTTTGAAGTCTGAATAGGATGAAAAGTTGCTCATCTGCACATCCAGATAGGTGACTTTTGAAAAGGGCGTTGGGCCTTTACGGATTTCTTGGATAAATTTTGCCATAGTGGCAGAGGAGTCTGCCTGAGCAAGAATTTCAACTGTGCCATCGTCGTTATTCCAGACACGACCAGTGATGCCACCGATTTCAAGAGCTAAAGTATAAACACCCCAGCGAAAACCAACACCCTGCACCCTGCCTTGGGCAATCATTCTAACCTTTTGCATACCAAACCCCTTTGATTGTGTTATAATGTTTCTATGACTATTATAACCTCAAAAGCCAATTCTGTGGTAAAAAATACCAAGAAATTGCATCAAAAAAAATATCGAAAGTCTGCTTATTTGATTGAGGGCTGGCACTTGTTTGAAGAAGCTGTTCAAGCTGGAGTGACGATTGAAAAGGTCTTTGCCCTAGAAAGTTACCGAGATCAGCTAGCTGCTTTTCCTCAAACTATCTGGGTTTCAGAGGAGATTTTGCTGGATTTGGCAGATACGCAAACTCCTCAAGGGATTGTTGCGGTGATTCAGAAAGAAGAAGTAGGACTGCCTGATTTTAGTCAGGGGAAGTTTCTATTTTTAGAAGATGTCCAAGACCCTGGTAATGTGGGCACCATGATTCGGACTGCGGATGCCGCAGGTTTTACAGGGGTTATTGTCTCAGACAAGTCAGCAGATATCTACAGTCTGAAGACCCTGCGTTCCATGCAAGGAAGTCATTTTCACTTGCCCATCTATCGTATGCCTCTTGCCACCTTTGTAGAAGAGGCAAAGAAGAGCAATTTGCCCATTCTAGCAACGACCTTATCCAAAGAATCCAAGGACTATCGTGAGTTTTCTCCCTTAGAAAACTTTGCTCTAGTCATGGGAAATGAAGGACAGGGAATTAGTCATATCATGGCTGAGAGTGCTGACCAGCTGGTTCATATTGGCATGAAAGGCCGAGCAGAAAGTCTCAACGTGGCAGTTGCAGCAGGCATTTTGATGTTTTATTTCAGCTAATTTATAAAATCTTTGTTATAATCAAGACATATTTATAGAAAAAGGAGAATCGGAATGAATCAAACAATTATTCAAGAACGTTCAGGTCTTAATCAATTTTACGCTAAGGTTTACGCCTTTGTGGGGCTGGGGATTGGTCTATCAGCTCTGGTGTCAGCTTTGATGTTGACAGTCTTTCAGTCCCAATTGGTCTACTTTTTAATGCATGGCCGTCTCTGGTTGATGATTGCAACTTTTGCAGAACTTGCTCTAGTCTTTGTTGCAAGTAGCATGGCTGCCAAAAATAGCCCAGCAGCTCTCCCAGTATTTTTAGTTTATTCTGTTTTAAATGGCTTTACGCTCAGCTTTGTCGTAGCCTTCTATACACCTGGGACCGTCTTATCAGCCTTTGTATCCAGTGCCCTTCTCTTCTTTGTCATGGCGGCAATCGGAATTTTCACTAAGAAAGATTTGAGTGGAATGGGACGAGCTTTGATGGCGGCGCTTGTTGGTCTCATCATTGCTATGATTGTGAATCTATTTTTAGCCAATAGCTTCTTTGACTACATGATTAGTATTGCCATGGTCTTGGTTTTCTCAGGTTTGATTGCTTGGGACAACCAAAAGATTCGCTATGTTTATGAGCAGTCACGAGGGCAAGTAGCGACAGGATGGGTCATCTCAATGGCGCTCAGCATCTATCTAGACTTTATCAACCTCTTCCTTAGCATCTTACGAATCTTTGGTCGAAACGATTAATGAATGACAGAGTCAGTGTTCAAAAGAGCACTGACTTTTTCTTATTTACTCTTTTCTTTTCTTGGAAATAGGTGTATAATGCTTTTAACTAATTTTTGAGGAGCTGTTTATGAAGAAAAGTTTTATTCATCAACAAGAAGAAATTTCCTTTGTGAAGAACACTTTTACCCAGTATTTGAAAGATAAGTTAGAAGTTGTTGAAGTTCAAGGTCCTATCTTGAGCAAGGTCGGGGATGGGATGCAGGACAACCTGTCAGGTGTCGAAAATCCAGTATCCGTCAAGGTCTTGCAGATTCCAGATGAAACCTATGAAGTCGTTCACTCACTTGCCAAATGGAAACGCCACACCTTGGCTCGTTTTGGTTTCGGTGAAGGTGAAGGTCTGTTTGTTCATATGAAAGCCCTTCGTCCGGACGAAGATTCGCTTGACGCGACCCATTCAGTTTATGTGGACCAGTGGGACTGGGAGAAGGTTATCCCAAATGGTCAACGCAATATCGCTTATCTCAAAGAAACCGTTGAGAAGATTTACAAGGCTATTCGTCTAACAGAGCTAGCCGTAGAGGCCCGCTACGATATCGAATCCATCTTGCCAAAACAAATCACCTTTATCCATACAGAAGAGTTGGTAGAACGCTATCCAGACCTAACACCGAAAGAGCGTGAAAATGCGATCTGTAAAGAGTTCGGTGCTGTCTTCTTGATTGGTATTGGTGGCGAGTTGCCTGACGGAAAACCTCATGACGGCCGCGCACCTGACTATGATGACTGGACAACAGAGTCTGAAAATGGCTACA
The DNA here is from genome assembly GCF_026782125.1 of Streptococcus oralis. Classification (GTDB taxonomy): domain Bacteria; phylum Bacillota; class Bacilli; order Lactobacillales; family Streptococcaceae; genus Streptococcus; species Streptococcus oralis_CE. The sequence goes on from NZ_JAKUVY010000006.1 coordinate 45,387, forward strand.
AAGGGTTAAATGGGGATATTCTAGTTTGGAACGAATCTCTTGGCTGTGCCTTTGAGCTTTCGTCGATGGGGATTCGGGTAGATGAAGATACACTTCGTCGCCAAGTGGCTCTTACAGGAGACGAAAATCGTCTGGAGTTGGAATGGCATAAGGCACTGCTCAACGGTCTTTTCCCATTGACAATCGGTGGGGGGATTGGACAGTCTCGGATGGCCATGTTCCTTCTTCGTAAGAAACACATCGGAGAGGTCCAGACCAGTGTTTGGCCTCAAGAAGTTCGCGATACGTACGAAAATATTTTGTAGAGAATCGAACCGCAAGGTTCGGTTTTCTTTCTCTTTTTGCCTATAATTTGGTATAATAAACGGTATGAAAATCGTATCAGGAATCTACGGGGGGCGACCCCTCAAGACGCTAGAAGGCAAGACGACGAGGCCGACATCGGATAAGGTGCGTGGAGCTATCTTTAACATGATAGGTCCCTATTTTGAGGGTGGTCGTGTCTTGGATCTCTATGCTGGCAGTGGTGGTTTATCCATTGAGGCAGTCTCGCGTGGGATGTCCCATGCTGTCTTAGTGGAACGGGATCGAAAGGCACAAGCTATCATCGCTGAAAATATCCAAATGACCAAGGAAGTTTCTAAATTTCAGCTCGTAAAAATGGAAGCTGATCGTGCTCTAGAGCAAGTCGGAGGGACATTTGATCTGGTCTTTTTAGACCCTCCCTATGCCAAGGAACAAATCGTTGCAGATATCGAAAAAATGGCAGAAAGAAACCTTTTCTCCCAAGAGGTCATGGTTGTCTGCGAAACCGATAAGTCTGTAGAACTCCCAGAAGAAATCGCCTACTTAGGCATCTGGAAGGAAAAAATATATGGGATTAGTAAGGTGACAGTTTATGTCAGATAAAATTGGATTATTTACAGGATCATTTGATCCGATGACAAATGGACATCTGGATATCATTGAACGCGCCAGCAAACTCTTTGATAAGCTTTATGTCGGGGTGTTCTACAATCCCCACAAACAAGGCTTTCTCCCCGTTGAAAATCGCAAACGAGCAGTTGAAAAAGCCGTAGCACATTTAGAAAATGTAGAAGTCATGGCTTCTCATGACCAATTAGTTGTTGATGTTGCAAGAAGACTGGGAGCTAAAACTCTTGTCCGTGGCTTGCGGAATGCTACAGACTTGCAATACGAGTCTAGTTTTGACTACTACAATCATCAACTGGCTCCAGAAATCGAAACCATTTACCTATATAGTCGCCCAGAGCATCTTTATATTAGCTCTTCAGCCATGAGAGAGCTCCTGAAGTTTGGTCAGGAGATTCAGCAATATGTCCCAAACAGTGTTGTGGAGGAATTAGAACATGAAGAAAAAAACTAGATGGCCCTTATATGCCATCCTAGCACTAGTATTGACTTTTTTAGCCTTTGTAGTACCTTTGCCCTACTACATAGAAGTTCCAGGTGGAGCGGAAGATATTCGTCGCGTTTTGAAAGTCAATGAAACAGAAGACACAGAAGCAGGAGCTTACCAGTTTGTAACAGTCGGCATTCGACACGCAACCCTGTCGCATCTTGTCTATGCTTGGTTAACACCTTTCACAGATATTAGAAGTGCCAAGGAGACTACGGGTGGCTCTACTGATGCAGAGTTTATGCGGATCAATCAGTTCTACATGCAAACTTCTCAAAATATGGCCAAGTATCAAGGACTGAAGACAGCTGGTAAGGATATCGAACTCAAGTACTTGGGAGTTTATGTCTTAACTGTGACGGATAATTCAACTTTTAAGGGCATTCTGAATATTGCAGATACCGTGACGGCTGTTAATGACAAAACATTTGATAGTTCAAAAGACTTGGTCGACTATGTTAACTCTCAACAATTAGGGGATACGGTCAAGGTAACCTATGAAGAAGACGGAAAAGTCAAGTCTGCTGAAGGTAAAATTATCACTCTCGAAAACGGGAAAAACGGGATTGGGATTGGTTTGATTGACCGTACGGAAGTGACCAGTGATGTTCCCATTCGCTTCTCTACAGCTGGTATCGGCGGGCCAAGTGCTGGTCTCATGTTTAGTCTCGCTATTTACACCCAGATAGCAGATCCAGGACTTCGTAATGGCCGCATCGTTGCGGGAACAGGAACCATTGATCGGGACGGAAATGTTGGCGACATTGGTGGAATTGACAAAAAAGTAGTTGCAGCCTCTCGTCAGGGAGCCAACGTCTTTTTTGCTCCTGACAATCCAGTCACCGAGGAAGCGAAAAAAGCAGATCCTAATGCGAAAAGCAACTATGAAACAGCCCTAGACGCCGCCAAAGCCATCAAGACAGAGATGAAAATCGTGCCCGTTAAAACCTTGCAGGATGCGATTGATTACCTTAAAAACAACCCCTAATTCGTAGAAAAATCGAAAACTAGCGCGCAAGCGGATAAGATGGTATAATAGTCAAATGGTTCAATTATTATTCACTCTAAGCAGTCATATGCTCTTTATTTATTTGAGTTTTTACCTTTTAAAGGATCTTGTGAGATGGGAAAAGGTTTTAAAAGTAACTGCTATTAACACAAAAAAAGTTCGTTTGTTGGTAGGCTTTTTTAGTATTGTAATGGGCTACATCTTGAGTTCGTTCTTTATCAGTTTGTACCAACTGTGGCAAGAAGCGCTTAGAGGACTATTATAAAATCAAAAGTAAAGGAAACAGCTATGGAAAAAATTGTGGTTCAAGGCGGAGATAATCGTCTGGTCGGGAGTGTGACGATCGAGGGAGCAAAGAATGCAGTCTTGCCCTTGTTGGCAGCGAATATTCTAGCAAGCAAGGGTAAGACAGTCTTGCAGAACGTCCCAATCTTGTCAGATGTTTTCACCATGAATCAAGTGGTTCGAGGTCTGAATGCCAAGGTGGACTTTGATGAGGAAGCTCATGTTGTCGAGGTTGATGCGACTGGTGATATCACGGAGGAAGCTCCATACAAGTATGTCAGCAAGATGCGGGCATCCATCGTTGTCTTGGGACCAATCCTTGCTCGTGTAGGCCATGCCAAAGTTTCTATGCCAGGGGGATGTACCATCGGGAGTCGTCCCATCGACCTCCACCTCAAAGGTTTGGAAGCTATGGGGGCAAAGATTACCCAGACAGCTGGTTACATCGAAGCTAAGGCAGAACGCCTGCATGGCGCTCATATCTACATGGACTTCCCAAGTGTTGGCGCAACACAAAACCTCATGATGGCGGCAACTCTAGCTGATGGAGTGACGGTCATTGAAAATGCTGCGCGTGAGCCAGAAATTGTTGACCTCGCTATTCTCCTTAATGAGATGGGAGCTAAGGTCAAGGGAGCTGGTACCGAAACCATCACAGTGACTGGTGTCGAGGAACTCCATGGAACAACTCATAATGTGGTACAGGATCGTATCGAAGCAGGAACCTTTATGGTGGCGGCAGCTATGACTGGTGGAGATGTTCTCGTTCGTGATGCCGTCTGGGAACACAATCGCCCCTTGATTTCAAAACTACTTGAAATGGGTGTTGAAGTGACAGAGGAATCAGAAGGTATCCGTGTTCGTTCTCAACTTGAAAATCTCAAGGCTGTTCATGTAAAAACCTTACCGCACCCAGGATTCCCAACAGATATGCAGGCACAATTTACAGCTCTGATGACCGTCGCAAAAGGGGAATCCACCATGGTGGAGACGGTGTTTGAGAATCGCTTCCAACACTTGGAGGAAATGCGCCGTATGGGCTTGCATTCAGAGATTATCCGTGACACAGCTCGTATTGTTGGGGGACAAGCTTTACAGGGGGCAGAAGTTTTATCAACGGACCTTCGCGCTAGTGCTGCTTTGATTTTGACAGGTCTGGTGGCACAGGGAGAAACAGTTGTTGGTAAGCTAGTTCACCTTGATAGAGGTTACTACCGTTTCCATGAGAAATTGGCTCAGCTAGGAGCGAAGATTCAGCGAATCGAGGCAAATGATGAAGAAGAATAAAAACTTACGCTATGTACTCCGTCGTTTACTGTTGATTTTTATCGTACTATTGCTAGGCTTTCTGGCTTTAGGAATCGGCTTGATGGTTGGTTATGGCATCCTAGGAAAGGGACAGGATCCATGGGCTATATTGTCTCCAGCAAAGTGGCAGGAATTGATTAGCAAATTTACAGGAAATTAGACTGGGAGACCAGTCTTTTTCTAAAGAAATAAGGAGAAAAATGGACAAAAAAACAAGACAAGCTCTGATAGGATTACTTCTATTCTTACTCTTGGCTGCTGGAAGCTACTACATCAAGCAGATGCAGTCAGTACCAAATAGCCCTAGAACCAAGGTTAGTCAGAAAAAACAAGCTTCAGAAGCACCCAGTCAGGAGCTAGCTGAAAGTGTCTTAACTGAGTCAATCAAAAATCAAATCAAGGGGGGGCTCGAGTGGAATGGAGCAGGGGCCTTCATTGTCAATGGCAATAAAACCAATCTAGATGCCAAGGTTTCTAGCAAACCCTATGCGGATAATAAGACAAAGATAGTTGGAAAAGAAACAGTCCCGACTGTTGCCAATGCCATCTTATCCAAAGCGACTCGGCAGTATAAGAACCGTGAAGAAACAGGCAACGGCTCAACCTCCTGGACGCCACCAGGATGGCATCAGGTCAAGAATCTAAAGGGAGCCTATACACACGCAGTAGATAGGGGGCACTTATTGGGTTATGCCTTGATAGGTGGGTTAGATGGCTTTGATGCTTCTACCAGCAATCCCAAGAACATTGCAGTTCAGACAGCTTGGGCCAACCAGGCTCAGGCTGAAGATTCGACAGGGCAGAACTACTATGAGAGTTTGGTCAGAAAAGCCTTGGACCAGAATAAGAGAGTCCGTTATCGGGTAACTCTCCACTATGCTACAAATGAGGACCTAGTTCCATCGGCTTCACAAATTGAAGCCAAGTCTTCGGATGGCGAATTGGAATTCAACGTCCTGATTCCAAATGTTCAAAAGGGAATCCAGCTTGATTACCAAACGGGTCAAGTAACAGTGACGGATTAGAAACAATAGATACAATAAAAAAACAGCTCCTTTGTCTTCTAGAGGCAGGGGAGTTGTTCTTTAAATGAAAAATAATGTGAATCCTGATCGATTTTATGATATAATGGAACACAAGATACTATTTTAGGAGAAGGACTATGGAAGACCCGAGCAGTCAGAATTTGTTGCTACAGTTTGTATTGTTATTTATCTTGACCTTGTTAAATGCTTTTTTCTCAGCCACTGAAATGGCGATGGTGTCACTAAACCGTTCCCGAGTGGAACAAAAGGCAGAAGAGGGAGACAAACGTTACATTCGTTTGTTAAAGGTACTTGAAAATCCTAACCACTTTTTATCAACAATTCAAGTTGGTATCACGTTAATTACCATCTTGTCAGGGGCTAGTTTAGCAGACACTCTAGGACGCGAAATCGCATCTTGGATAGGAAATAGTGAAACAGCTTACGCTATTGCAAGTTTTCTATCTTTAGCGTTTTTGACCTATATTTCTATTGTTTTTGGGGAACTCTATCCCAAGAGAATCGCTCTAAATCTGAAAGATACCTTGGCCATCCGAACCGCACCAGTCATTATTGGCTTGGGGAAAATTGTCAGTCCCTTTGTCTGGTTGTTATCTGCTTCAACCAATCTCTTGAGTCGTTTAACGCCAATGACCTTTGATGATGCGGATGAAAAAATGACTCGAGATGAAATTGAGTACATGTTGACCAAAAGTGAGGAAACTTTGGATGCAGACGAAATCGAGATGTTACAAGGGATCTTCTCTCTAGATGAGCTGATGGCGAGAGAAGTCATGGTTCCTCGGACAGATGCCTTTATGGTGGATATTCAGGATGATAGTCAAACCATTATCCAAAGTATTCTAAAGCAAAATTTCTCACGTATCCCTGTTTATGATGGGGATAAGGACAATGTGATTGGTTTGATTCATACCAAGCGTTTGCTAAACGCTGCCTATGCAGATGGCTTTGAAAATATTGTCTGGAAGAAGATCTTACAAGATCCACTCTTTGTTCCTGAAACTATTTTTGTGGATGACTTGCTAAAAGAATTGCGAAATACCCAAAGACAAATGGCCATTTTGCTCGATGAATATGGTGGTATGGCTGGACTGGTCACACTGGAAGACCTGCTGGAGGAGATTGTCGGTGAGATCGATGACGAGACAGACCGAGCAGAAATCGAAGTCCATCAAATCGGTGAGGACACCTATATTGCACAGGGAACCATGAATCTTAACGACTTCAATAACTACTTTGGTGTCGAACTAGAAAGCGATGATGTGGATACCATCGCAGGCTACTATCTAACTGGAGTAGGAACCATTCCAACCACTGAGAAAATCAGTTACCAACTGGTCAGTCAAAACAAACAAATCGTCCTGACCAACGATAAAGTGAAAAATGGACGTGTTACCAAGGTAAAAGTTCAAATCACAGAACTAGAACCTGAAGAAGAAACAGAATAAAGCAGTGACTTGAGTCACTGCTTTTTGTAAATCTAGATGGTAGGTTCAGTTGTCCCCACTTATTAGGAATAATAAAAAAAGCCCGGTTTTACGAGCTTTTCATTTGGTTAATTCCTGTTCATTCAGGAACTGAAAGGCGGTAGACGGATTTGAACCGACGATCAAGCTTTTGCAGAGCCGTGCCTTACCACTTGGCTATACCGCCTCAACGTTTATTATTATACCTTGAAAATCATTTCCCGTCAATAGTTTCTTATTCTAAAATCCAATTTAGGAAAACAGATGATGATCGAAGAAGTGAGAAAAAGCTTGTAAAAATCCCTTTCTAAAGAAGATCAGACTAGAAAGTATTTCTTGCAGAAACAAACAAAGAATGCAGAAATTTTGACAAATAGAAGTTTTTTGAGGAAATGCGCCAAAATATTCTGAAAATTCGTTTACTTTTTAAAAAATATATGTTATAATTTCCAATAAGCCTAAATTTTTCAAGAGGAGTTAAAAACATGAAAAAAAGTAGAGTATTTGTTGCAGCAGGTGTTGCTTTATTAGCGGCAGGAGTACTAGCTGCTTGTGGTTCTTCAAAATCATCTGATTCAACAGCGCCAAAAAATTATGGCTATGTTTATACAGCTGACCCAGAAACGTTGGATTACCTCATTTCAGGGAAACAAAGTACTAAGGTCGCCACTTCAAATGGTATCGATGGTCTTTTCACAAACGACAAGTATGGGAATTTAGTTCCTGCAGTTGCAGAAGACTGGTCAGTTTCAAAAGATGGTTTGACTTATACCTACAAGATTCGTAAAGGTGTCAAATGGATGACATCTGATGGCGAAGAGTATGCTGAAGTAACAGCCAAAGACTTTGTAAATGGTTTGAAACACGCAGCTGACAATAAATCAGCAGCTAAGTATCTAGCAGAAGATTCAGTTAAAGGTCTAGATGACTATATAGCTGGAAACAATAAAGATTTTGCTTCAGTCGGTGTAAAAGCAGTTGATGATTACACCCTTGAATACACTTTGAACAAACCAGAACCATACTGGAACTCTAAGCTGGCCTACTCAATCTTCTGGCCATTGAACGAAGAATTTGAAAAATCAAAAGGATCTGATTTTGGTAAAGCGACTGACCCTACATCATTGCTTTACAATGGACCATTCTTGCTGAGAGGTTTGACTGCTAAGTCATCTATCGAATTTGTGAAGAATGAAAACTATTGGGACAAAGACAATGTTCATCTTGATAAAGTAACACTTGCTTACTATGATGGTTCAGATCAAGAATCAATTGAACGTAACTTTACAAGTGGGGCTTATAGCTATGCCCGTCTCTTCCCAACAAGTTCAAACTACTCTAAGGTAGAAGAAACTTACAAAGACAATATTTACTACACTCCATCAGGTCCAGGTATTGGTGGTTTGGGTGTAAATATTGACCGTCAAGGTTACAAATACACTTCTAAGACAACTGATGAAGAGAAGACTTCTACTAAGAAAGCCCTTCTTAACAAGGACTTCCGTCAGGCTTTGAACTTTGCCTTTGACCGTACTTCTTACTCAGCACAAATTAATGGTAAGGAAGGTGCTCCTCTTGCAGTTCGTAACCTCTTTGTGAAACCAGACTTTGTCTCTGCAGGCGAAAAAACTTTCGGTGACTTGGTAACTGAAAAGATGGCGGCTTACGGTGATGAATGGAAGAATGTAAACTTTGCGGATGGTCAAGATGGACTTTTCAACGCCGATAAAGCCAAAGCCGAATTTGCCAAAGCTAAAACAGCATTGGAAGCAGAAGGTGTGAAATTCCCTATCCACTTGGATATCCCAGTAGACCAAACATCTAAAAACTATATTGCACGTATTCAATCCTTCAAACAATCCGTTGAAACAGTACTTGGAGAAGAAAACGTAGTCATCGATATCCAACAAATCACTACAGATGAACTACAGAATATTACATACTACGCAGCTAGCGCAGCGGCAGAAGATTGGGATCTCTCAGGTGCTGTTGGATGGAACCCTGACTATGAAGATCCATCAACTTACCTTGATATCTTGAAAACAACGAATGCTGAACAAACAAAAACCTATATGGGTTACGAAGGTGCAGATAATGCTGCAGCGGCTCAAGTTGGTTTGAAAGAATACGATAAGCTAGTTGATGAAGCAGGAAAAGAAACAAGCGACTTGAATGTTCGTTATGAAAAATACGCGGCTGCTCAAGCTTGGTTGACAGATAGTTCACTCTTCTTGCCAGCTATGTCATCAAGTGGTGCTGCACCAATCATTTCTCGTGTTGTACCATTCACAGCATCTTACAGTCAATCTGGAGATAAGGGATCAGACGTATACTTCAAGTATATTCAGTTACAAGATAAGGTTGTAACAAAAGCTGATTATGAACAAGCTCGTGAAAAATGGCTCAAAGAGAAAAAAGAATCAAACGAAAAAGTTCAAAAAGAATTGGCTAATCACGTTAAATAAATAACTCTCAAGAGAACTTTCTCTCCATGAGGAGAAGGTTCTTTTGGGATTTTAAAAGGAAACGATATGAAGAAATATATTTTTATGCGTGTACTGCGTTCATTGTTGTCTATTTTCTTGGTGACAACTTTGACTTACACAATTATTTATACGATGGTTCCTCGGAAATTGATTTTCAAGCAGGATACCAACTATAACAAGATTGCAACGACGCCAGATAAACGGGACAATTATGAAAATACCGTTTATGAGCGGATGGGCTATATCGAGTACTACGATACCAAAGAGTTGCAAGAAAGAGCTAGCACGATGGATTCATCTGTAACAGTAGATGCCAATGATACAAATAAGGCGATCTATGAAAAATACATCAACCAACTAGGAAATGGTTGGACGTTAGGTGTATTCTCAGAAAGTGGTCAATTCTATGCTACGCGTGAAATTCCAATTTTTGAACGTGTTTTCAAATTCTATTCCAACTTGATTGATATTGATCATCCAAACAAGATTCAAGATCCTGAAAATCCAAACTTGCAACGTTATCTTCGTTTTGAAAATGACCCTGCTATCGGTTGGTCATTGGTTGGTTCAGGTACAAAACACAAATACCTTTTGTATTTCAACAATCAATTCCCATTTGTACACCAAAACTTTGTGAACATTAACTTGGGGGACTCTTACCCAACTTATGCAAACACACCAGTGCTTCAAGTTATCACACAAGGTCAGGGACAAACTAAGACATCAGAAGTTCAATTCCCTACAGGTAAAAAGACTTCGTCTGTAGATATTTACTCTCGTACCTACAAATCTCCAAGTCAAGCAGATGCGCGTGAAGTAGCCAACTATGGTAAAGATGATCCATATACAGCTACAGAAAGCAATTATCAATACCCATCAATGATCGCAAGCTCAGCGGTTGCTGGTTTGATTGGTTTGATTATTTCGTATGCGATTGCGATTCCACTTGGATCTGCTATGGCTCGCCACAAGAATACTTGGATTGATAGCTTCTCGACAGGTGCTCTAACCTTCTTGCTTGCACTTCCAACGATTGCCTTGGTTTACATCGTGCGTTTGATTGGATCATCAATTGGTCTGCCTGACTCATTCCCTATCTTGGGGGCTGGAGATTGGCGTTCTTATGTCTTACCAGCAGTTATTCTAGGTTTGTTGGGTGCGCCAAGTACAGCTATCTGGATTCGTCGTTACATGATCGACTTGCAATCTCAGGACTTCGTTCGTTTTGCTCGTGCAAAAGGTTTGTCTGAAAAAGAAATTTCAAATAAACACATCTTTAAAAATGCCATGGTTCCTTTGGTTTCAGGTATTCCTGGTGCCGTAATCGGGGTTATCGGTGGTGCAACATTGACAGAAACAGTCTTCGCTTTCCCAGGTATGGGTAAAATGTTGATTGACTCTGTTAAGGCATCAAACAACTCAATGGTAGTTGGTCTTGTCTTCATCTTCACGTGTATTTCTATCTTCTCACTCTTTGTAGGAGATATCTGGATGACCATGCTTGACCCACGTATTAAATTGACAGAGAAAGGAGGCAAATAATGTCAACAATTGATAAAGAAAAATTTCAGTTCGTAAAACGTGACGATTTTGCCTCTGAAACAATTGATGCTCCTGCCTATTCATACTGGGGTTCTGTATTTAGACAATTTCTAAAGAAAAAATCAACCGTCTTTATGCTAGGAATTTTGGTTGCCATTATCTTGATGAGCTTTATTTACCCAATGTTCTCCGATTTTGATTTCAACGATGTAAGTAAGGTCAATGACTTTAGTGCTCGTTTTATCAAGCCCAATGCTGAACATTGGTTTGGTACAGATAGCAATGGTAAATCCTTGTTTGATGGGGTTTGGTTTGGTGCGCGTAATTCAATTCTTATCTCTGTAATTGCCACTTTTATCAACCTTGTAATTGGGGTTATTGTTGGTGGAATCTGGGGAATTTCAAAATCTGTTGACCGTGTCATGATGGAAGTTTATAACATTATTTCAAACATTCCATCTCTCTTGATTGTCATTGTCTTGACTTACTCAATCGGTGCTGGTTTCTGGAATCTGATTTTTGCCATGAGTGTGACAACTTGGATTGGGATTGCTTATATGATTCGTATCCAAATCATGCGTTACCGTGACTTGGAATACAACCTTGCTTCTCAAACACTTGGAACACCAACCTTTAAAATCATCGTTAAAAATATCATGCCACAATTGGTATCTGTTATTGTTTCTACGATGACCTTGATGTTGCCAAGCTTCATCTCTTATGAAGCCTTCCTTTCCTTCTTTGGATTGGGATTGCCTGTAACAGTGCCAAGTCTGGGACGCTTGATCTCAGATTACTCACAAAACGTTACGACCAACGCTTACTTGTTCTGGATTCCATTGACAACCTTGATCTTGGTGTCTCTTTCTCTCTTCGTTGTTGGTCAAAACCTAGCGGATGCTAGTGATCCACGTACACATAGATAGGAGTAGACATGACAAAAGAAAGTAATGTAATTTTGACTGCTCGTGATATTGTCGTGGAATTTGACGTTCGTGACAAAGTTCTGACGGCTATCCGAGGAGTTTCTCTGGACCTGATTGAAGGAGAAGTTCTTGCCTTGGTAGGTGAGTCCGGTTCCGGTAAATCTGTTTTAACAAAAACCTTTACAGGGATGTTAGAAGACAATGGACGTATTGCCCAAGGAAGCATCGACTATCGTGGACAAGACTTGACCGCTCTTACTTCTAACAAGGAATGGGAGAAGATTCGTGGTGCTAAAATTGCGACCATCTTCCAAGATCCTATGACAAGTTTGGACCCAATCAATACAATCGGTAGCCAAATCACTGAAGTTATCGTTAAACACCAAGGGAAAACAGCTAAGGAAGCCAAAGAGATGGCAATCGACTATATGAACAAGGTCGGAATCCCAGATGCTGAAAAACGTTTTGAAGAGTATCCTTTCCAATATTCTGGAGGGATGCGCCAACGTATCGTTATTGCGATTGCCCTTGCCTGTCGTCCAGATATCTTGATCTGTGACGAGCCAACAACGGCTCTTGATGTAACCATTCAAGCACAAATCATTGATTTGCTTAAAACCTTGCAAAATGAGTACCACTTTACCATTATCTTTATCACCCATGACCTTGGTGTGGTAGCAAGTATTGCGGATAAGGTAGCGGTTATGTATGCTGGTGAAATTGTAGAATACGGTACTGTTGAGGAAGTCTTCTACGATCCACGTCATCCATATACTTGGAGTCTCTTGTCTAGCTTGCCTCAGCTTGCTGACGATAAAGGGGAATTGTACTCTATCCCTGGAACACCACCGTCTCTTTATACTGAGTTGAAAGGTGATGCCTTTGCCCTTCGTTCAGATTATGCGATGCAAATTGACTTTGAACAGAAAGCACCTCAGTTTTCAGTTAGTGATACCCATTGGGCTAAGACTTGGTTGCTTCATGAGAATGCTCCTAAAGTTGAAAAACCTGGAGTCATTGCAGATTTGCATGACAAGATTCGTGATAAAATGGGCTTTGCTCATCTAGAAGACTAGGAGGAAGGAAATGTCTGAAAAATTAGTAGAAATTAAAGATTTAGAAATTTCCTTCGGTGAAGGAAGTAAGAAGTTTGTCGCGGTTAAAAACGCCAACTTCTTTATCAACAAGGGAGAAACTTTCTCTCTTGTTGGTGAGTCTGGTAGTGGGAAAACAACGATTGGTCGTGCCATTATTGGTTTAAATAATACTAGTAAAGGTGAGATCATCTTTGATGGTCATAAGATTAATGGAAAAAAATCTCATAAGGAATCATCAGACTTGATCCGTCGTATCCAGATGATTTTCCAGGACCCTGCAGCTAGCTTGAATGAGCGTGCGACAGTTGACTATATCATCTCTGAAGGTCTTTACAACTACCACTTGTTTAAAGATGAAGAGGATCGAAAAGAAAAAGTTCAAAAGATGATTCATGAAGTTGGACTTTTGAAAGAACACTTGACCCGTTATCCACATGAGTTTTCTGGTGGTCAGCGCCAGCGTATCGGGATTGCCCGTGCCCTTGTGATGGAACCTGATTTCGTTATTGCGGATGAACCAATTTCAGCCTTGGACGTATCAGTGCGTGCGCAAGTCTTAAACTTGCTCAAGAAGTTCCAAAAAGAGTTGGGCTTGACCTATCTCTTTATCGCGCATGACTTGTCAGTTGTTCGCTTTATCTCAGATCGTATCGCGGTTATCTATAAGGGAGTTATTGTCGAAGTGGCGGAGACAGAGGAGTTGTTTAACAATCCTGTTCACCCATACACTCAAGCACTTCTATCTGCTGTACCGATTCCAGATCCAATCTTGGAACGCAAGAAGGTCTTGAAAGTTTACGATCCTGACCAACATGACTATGAGACCGACAAGCCATCTATGGTAGAAATTCGTCCAGGTCACTATGTTTGGGCCAATCAAGCAGAACTTGCTCGTTACAAGAAAGCTCTTAAAGAATAAACAAATTAGGAGAGGACCGAAAGGTCTTCTCCTTTTTAATAGAAAAATTCCCCTTCTACGAACTTGTAAAAGGGGGATTGTATTATCATTAGCGTTTAGACCAAGTGCGTTTCATAAAGAGTAGCAAAATGGGGTATATCTCTAAGCGACCTGCAATCATTGCAAAGGAGAGGAGGATTTTAGAGATAGGACTAAAGATGGCAAAACTCGAGGTTGTACCTAGAATAGGTCCGATATTGTTAAAACAGCTGAAGACCGCACTGGTCACGACTAGAAAATCATTGCTATCAAGACTGACGATAAAGATGAGAGAGAGAATAATCATCATATAGATAGCAAAATATTTAAGAATCTTGTGCTGGGTATCCTTATCAATCACAGTTTTATTGACGTGTAGAGTCAAAACACGGTGAGGGGATAAGGTGGACAAAATCTGATTTTTTGCGATTTTAGAGAGGATAAGTCCTCTGATCACCTTAAGACCACCTGCAGTTGAGCCAGCTGATCCACCGATTCCCATGAGGAAGAGGAGGATAAATTGGGAGAAGAGGGGCCAGTTGGTAATATCTCCGTAACCAAAACCTGTTGTCGTGATGATATTGGAAACCTGGAAGAAGGCCATTTCAACACTCTTAGAGACACCTTGATAGAGGTGGAGTGTATTAAGCGTAATCAAGCCTGTAGAAACTAGGACAATGATGATATATGCTCGTAGTTCTTCATCTCCCAAGAAAGCCTTAACCCGACGGAGCATGAGGTAGTAGTAGAGATTGAAGTTAACTCCAAAAACCAGAACTCCGATACTAACTAGATAGGTGATGAGCGAGCTACCATAGTGGGCAATTCCGTCGTTATAGACGGTAAAGCCCCCAGTTCCTGCCGTTCCCATAGCGATGACAAAACTATCATAGAGAGGCATGCCTGCTAGATAGTAGATAACCACAAAAAGGGAGAAGAGAGCCAGATAAAGCAGATAGAGAATCTGGGCAGTGTTTTTTAGCTTGGATACGACCTTGCCAAAGACAGGTCCAGGGACCTCAGCCTTCATCACCTCCAAGTGGCTATTCTTGGCATTGTCCATAATGGCAAGTGCAAAGACGAGTACCCCCATCCCTCCGATCAAGTGGGTGAAACTTCGCCAGAAGAGGAGGGAACGAGTGAGAACGGAAACATCGTTCAGAATAGTTGCTCCTGTAGTCGTAAATCCAGAACTGATTTCAAAGAAGGCATCGATGACGCTGGGGATTTGTCCTGAAAAGACAAAGGGGAGGCCGCCAAAGAAAGACCATAAAATCCAACAGAGGGCAACAATTAAGACCCCTTCCTTGGCATAAATCCGTTGATTTTTCGGTTTCCGTAAAACGCCTAGACCACCGAGAAGGACTAAAATGCCAATCGTAGAAAAGAGAGCGATAAATACTTGATTGGATTCTTGGTAATAGATCGCTACACTAACAGGGACTAGGAGAAGAACAGCCTCAATCAAGAGAAGTTTTGAGAGGAGGTAACGAATCATACTTTTATTCATTTTTTACCTCTCAATCAAATCATAGATTTTGGTGATATTTGGCAATAAGGTCGTCACGAGTAACTTGTCTCCCACCTCAAGCATATCCTCTCCAGTAGGGAAAATTGTTTTTCCTTTTCGGATAATGGCTGCGATGAGAACCCCTTTTTTTAATTTCAACTGTGATAGAGGTTTGGCAGTCATTTTATTAGCTTCCTTGATTTGGAATTGGAGAGTTTCAATTTGACCATTTGCGAGATGGTGCATGGCTTGAAGATCTGAATACTGAGCGTTTACTCGACCACGGATAAAGTGCATAATGGTATCCACTGCGATGCTTTTTGGTGTGATAATACTTGAAAAATCAGGCGCGTGGATAATCTCTAAAAGGCTTGTTCGGTTGACCTTGGTGATATTCTTATGGACACCAACTCGGTCAAGAAACATAGAGGTGATGATATTTTCCTCATCAACCCCAGTCAAGGTTGCGACTGCATCATAGTGGGGAGCACTTTCTTCCAGTAAAATGTCTTTTGCAGTTCCATCTCCTTGGACAATATAGAGATTGGGGAACTTTTCGCTGAAGAAACGAGCTCTTTCAGGATTGATCTCGATGACCTTGGTATCAATGCGACTGTCTTTTAAAATGCCGAGTAGATAATAAGCAATCTTTCCAGCTCCGACGATAAGCAAGCTTTTCACTGCACGAGATTTAAAATAGTTATGGAAAAGCATCATATCTACACGATTTCCCGTAACAAAAATCCTATCCTTGTCTTGAATAATAACATCACCGCTTGGAATCATCAGTTGATGATCTCTCTCCATGGCACAGACAATGACATTCCCAAACTTTTTACGGAAGTCTGAGATTGGCATTTGACAAAGACCGCTAGAATCCTTGACAACAAATTCCATGAGACTGACCCGACCTCCAGCAAATCGTTCGACAGAGAGGGCGTTAGGGAAATCAATGATATTTGAGATCGCACGCGCTGCCAGGAGCTCTGGATTAACAATAAGTGAAAATCCAAGAATATTTTTCTCTTTAAAATAGGCATTAGAGTATTCAGGATTTCGTACCCGAACGATGGTTTCTTTAGCCCCCATTTTTTTAGCAAGTACCGCTGAAATCATATTCACTTCATCGTGTTCGGTTAGAGCAATAAAGATATCGCACTCTTGAACACTGGCTTGCTCCAAGATGGCAAAGTCAGCACCATTTCCAAGGAGACCTATGATATCATAGCGACTGACAATGTGATTGAGGACAGCCTCATCTTGTTCGATGAGGACAACGTCATGGTTTTCTGCAACCAGTGAACGACAGAGGGCGAAACCAACTTTCCCTCCACCAACAAGGACAATTTTCATATAAAAAACCTACTTTTTCATGATGTAACTATCATACCCTTTTTTAGCAAAAAATGCACTTACTAAGGCGATTTTTAGGGGAAGAAAGGCTTTTTTCAAGTTTTGAAGATACATTTGTTTAACTTCTATGACAATGTCTCTGATTTGAAGTAATTTGGCTCTTTTACCATACCTTTTCAGAAAGGAATGACCAAACATGAAAATATCATCAAAAAAAGTAAAAAAATCAAGTCGTTTCTATTGACAATGATTCTGAAAGTGTTATACTAAGGAAGTAGTTTCGCTGATTTACTTCAAACCTGTTGTGAGGTAAGTTAACGATGCCTTAACCACGCTGTTTGCTGAGCTTGACTCCGGGCAGTGTGGCTATTTTTTTGCAATGATAAAAGGAAACCCGTAATGACAAATCACATTGTATTATTCGAACCTCAGATTCCACAAAATACAGGTAACATTGCGCGTACTTGCGCTGCGACCGATTCTCCCCTCCACATCATCAAACCGATGGGATTTCCGATTGATGACCGCAAGATGAAGCGAGCTGGTTTGGACTACTGGGATAAGCTTGAGATTTATTTTTATGACAGTTTGGAAGATTTCATGTCTCAGATGAAGGGTAAACTCTATCTGATTTCAAAATTTGCGGAAAAGGTCTATTCTGAAGCAGATTTATCGACGGACGAGGACTATTATTTTCTCTTTGGACGTGAAGACAAGGGCTTGCCTGAGGACTTTATGCGGGAGCATCCTGAGAAGGCTCTCCGTATTCCTATGAATGATGAACACGTCCGCAGTCTCAATGTTTCGAATACCGTCTGCATGATTGTTTATGAAGCCCTCCGCCAGCAGAACTTTGCAGGTCTTGAGCTTGTTCACACCTATGAAGCAGATAAATTGAAATAAACAAAATGCTTGCACTTGCAAGCGTTTTTTGTTATGATAAAGGGGTCTTCAGGGCTGGGTGAGATTCCCGACCGGCGGTGACTTTAACTAGATATTTTGGCTTACTCTTCGTTGTCTTGTCTCGATATACTCAAGTATTATCTTCGACTGCGACGCCTAGATTAATCCAAAATATCTTAGTTAAAGAAGTCCGCGAGCGCAAGCTGATGTGGTGCGATTCCACAACCGACAGTATAGTCTGGATGGGAGAAGACGAAAGAATAGCTTTGTCTGTTCTGATGAGTATATAGATGAATTGCAACCGCTTGCTCAAAAGAGTGAGGGGGAACTTTTGGGATATAAAAAGTGAGAATAGATAGAGGAATCCTTTCCAACTTCTTCTGATTTTATAGAAAATTGGAGGAACCTGTTATGACAAACACACGTCGAATTTCGACCATTGCGATTTTATCAGCCATTTCATTTGTGCTGATGTACTTTGACTTTCCGCTCTTGCCAGCGGCAACCTTCCTCAAGATCGAGTTTAGTATCTTGCCAGTCCTTGTAGGCTTGGTGGTCATGGATTTGCCAGCTGCTCTAGGAATTCTCTTGATGCGCTCACTCTTGAAGTTACTTCTGAATAGCCAAGGAGTGAACACCTACATTGGTTTGCCAATGAATGTCGTAGCTCTGGGAGTTTTTGTCATCGTATTTGCTATGATTTGGAAAAAGGAACGCAGCACCCTTCGTTTCCTACTAGGCTCTCTAGCTGGGACTATTGGTTTGACTGTGGCAATGTTGGTTCTCAACTATGTCTATGCGGTTCCTTTGTACGCGCAGTTTGCCAACTTTGATATTAGAGAAATTATAGGACTTTCTAACTACTTGATGACTATGGTTTTACCTTTTAACCTGATTGAAGGTTTAATCTTTGCTGTTTCATTCTGGTTGTTATACGTCCTCTTGAAACCAACCTTAAAACATTATGAGAGATAAACAAACATTTTTAATGAAGGGCAGTTTTGCCCTTTTACTTTTCGTCCTTCTTGGCTATATGGTTAAGTTCTATCCTGAAACGCTGGTCGGTTTTGATCAACCGATTCAGACTGCTCTTCGTGGGGACTTGCCAGATTATTTGACAGTTCTGTTCCGAGCCATCACACGCCTGATTGATATCCCAGTGATTATCACCTGGGTTGCCATCTCAGCCGTTATCTTTTATCGTAAGCAGTGGAAGATAGAAAGCTACTTCATGGCGGGCAATCTAGCCTTAGCCGGTTTTTTAATCGTGACCTTTAAAAATATTTACCAGCGCCCACGACCAGCTATCTTACATTTAGTCGAGGAGAAGGGATTTTCCTTCCCAAGTGGGCATTCTCTGGCTGTAACTTTGATGGTAGGCACTCTGATTGTCATCCTCAGCCAACGAATTAAAGATCCAGTCTGGAGAAAAATCGTACAAATCGTGCTAGGGTTCTACCTAGTCAGTGTACTGGTATCAAGGGTCTATCTGGGAGTTCACTATCCATCAGACGTCCTTGCCAGTCTCTGTGTAGGCTTGGGAGTCCTGTTTATCGAATTTCCCTTCTACGACAAACTTCGCTTCCAATGGCGATTTAAAGGCAAGCAGAAGTGAGCATCAAATTCCTTTGAGGAAAAAGAAATGAAAGTCAATATAACAGATCTCCATCCGACTCAACTATACTTATCAGAAAAGAAGTTACAAGATATCCAGATGCTTTATCAGTCGGTAGAAATAATCAATGTTGCTCCAATCAGTGTTCTTGCATTCGGAGACTGCTTGTTGATTACAGACGGGCATCACAGGGCTTATCAGGCTTTATTGGCAGGTAGGGATACGATTTCTGCTGAGTGGGATAGAGATGGTGGCGATGAACTGTATTATCTCTATGCGCAAGCTTGTGAGGAAAGAAAGATTTACTCTGTTCTGGATTTAAAAAATCATATCGTATCTCAAGATGAGTATGAAGCAAAATGGTATAACTGGTGTGATGGTTTTAATCAAGCAGCAACTCTTTTATTAAAAAGGAAAGCAGGTGAAACAGATCCTACAAATAGGTAATGCATTGTGTCTTGTTCCTTTTTATATTGAAATTAGTCTAATCTAACTTGTTTTTTAACTAAAAATCTGATAAACTAAGTAGTAATTGAATAGGAATCCGCAAGACTAGTAACTCAAGGGAAGTATATCAGGGAGGAGAGCCGTGACTGCAAGCTCTCTATATGAAAGCTGGGTGAATTCACTTGCGCATGGATTTAGAAATGAAGGTCTGACTTGTCAGATGAAACGGATGGTACCGCGTGTCAACGCTCCGAGTGGAGTTTTTGGCATGTGGTTTTCTTTTTATCTACGAGCGACTGATGGAGGAATTATGTCAACTATTGAAGAACAATTAAAAGCGCTTCGCGAAGAAACGCTGGCTAGCTTGAAGCAGATTACTGCTGAAAATGAAAAAGAGATGCAAGACTTGCGTGTCTCTGTCCTTGGTAAAAAAGGGTCGCTTACGGAAATCCTCAAAGGGATGAAAGATGTCTCTGCTGAGATGCGCCCAATCATCGGGAAACATGTTAATGAAGCTCGTGATGTTTTGACCGCAGCCTTTGAAGAAACAGCTAAGCTCTTGGAAGAAAAGAAAGTTGCAGCTCAACTGGCTAGCGAGAGTATCGATGTAACGCTTCCAGGCCGCCCTGTTGCGACTGGTCACCGTCATGTTCTCACACAAACAAGTGAAGAAATCGAAGATATTTTCATCGGGATGGGTTACCAAGTCGTGGATGGTTTTGAAGTGGAGCAAGACTACTACAACTTTGAGCGTATGAACCTTCCAAAAGATCACCCAGCCCGTGATATGCAGGACACTTTCTACATCACAGAAGAAATCTTGCTTCGTACTCACACGTCACCAGTTCAGGCACGTGCCATGGATGCTCATGATTTTTCAAAAGGTCCTTTGAAAATGATTTCGCCAGGTCGTGTGTTCCGTCGTGATACGGATGATGCGACCCACAGTCACCAATTCCACCAAATTGAAGGTTTGGTTGTAGGGAAAAACATTTCTATGGCGGACCTGCAAGGAACTCTTCAGTTGATTGTGCAAAAAATGTTTGGTGAAGAGCGTCAGATCCGTCTGCGTCCATCTTACTTCCCATTCACAGAGCCATCTGTTGAGGTGGATGTTTCTTGCTTCAAGTGTGGTGGAGAAGGCTGTAACGTATGTAAGAAAACAGGTTGGATCGAAATTATGGGTGCCGGTATGGTTCACCCACGTGTCCTTGAAATGAGTGGTATCGATGCGACTGTTTACTCTGGATTTGCCTTTGGTCTTGGTCAAGAGCGTGTAGCTATGCTCCGTTATGGAATCAACGATATCCGTGGATTCTACCAAGGCGATATCCGCTTCTCAGAACAGTTTAAATAATGATTAGAAAAGTAGAAAAGGCAGATGTTGGGGTGTTGTCCAAAATTGCCAAACAAACCTTTCGTGAAACATTTGCTCATGATAATACGGAAGAGCAGTTACAGGAATACTTTGAAGAGGCTTATAGTCTGAGAGTTTTGTCAACTGAGTTAGAAAATCCAGAATCCGAAACCTATTTCATTATGCATGAAGAGGAGATAGCTGGTTTTCTCAAAGTCAACTGGGGAAGTGCTCAGACTGAGAGAGAATTAGAGGATGCTTTTGAAATTCAACGCCTCTATGTGCTACAAAAATTCCAAGGATTTGGAATCGGTAAGAAACTGTTTGAATTTGCTCTTGAATTTGCTACCAAAAATAGTTTTTCCTGGACTTGGTTAGGTGTTTGGGAGCATAATACAAAAGCTCAAGCGTTTTATAACCGATATGGTTTTGAGAAATTTAGCCAACATCATTTTATGGTTGGTCAAAAAGTAGATACAGATTGGTTACTGAAAAAGAAATTAAGGTAAGAAGAGAATTCTTCTATTGAAATGATAGGAAAGGAAAAAACTAGAGTGGCAACTGTCATTCTGGAGAACTAAATTATGCTTGTATCTTATAAATGGTTAAAAGAATTGGTGGACATTGATGTGCCATCACAAGAGTTGGCTGAGAAAATGTCAACTACAGGGATCGAGGTCGAAGGTGTCGAATCACCAGCTGCTGGTCTCTCAAAAATTGTCGTCGGTGAGGTTTTGTCTTGCGAAGATGTGCCAGAAACTCACTTGCATGTCTGTCAGGTTAACGTTGGCGAAGAAGAAGCCCGTCAGATTGTTTGTGGTGCACCGAATGTACGTTCTGGGATCAAGGTCATGGTAGCTCTTCCAGGAGCTCGTATTGCTGACAATTACAAGATTAAAAAAGGGAAAATCCGTGGTTTAGAGTCACTTGGAATGATCTGTTCACTTGGTGAATTAGGTATTTCTGACTCGGTTGTACCGAAGGAATTCGCAGATGGTATTCAAATCTTGCCTCAAGATGCAATACCAGGTGAGGAAGTCTTCTCATATCTAGACTTGGATGATGAAATCATCGAACTTTCTATCACACCAAACCGTGCAGACGCTCTATCTATGCGTGGAGTAGCGCACGAAGTGGCAGCCATCTATGACAAGGCAGTTAGCTTTAAAGAATTCAGTTTAACAGAAACAAATGAAGCTGCAGCAGATGCCCTTTCTGTAGGCATTGAGACAGACAAGGCGCCTTACTATGCAGCCCGTATCTTGGACAATGTGACCATCGCACCAAGTCCACAATGGTTGCAAAACCTTCTTATGAACGAAGGGATTCGTCCCATCAATAACGTAGTGGACGTGACCAACTACATTCTGCTCTACTTTGGTCAACCGATGCATGCCTTTGACTTGGATACCTTTGAAGGGACTGACATCCGTGTGCGTGAAGCACGTGCTGGTGAAAAATTGGTGACCTTGGATGGTGAAGAGCGTGACTTGGAAACAAATGACTTAGTCATCACTGTGGCAGACAAGCCAGTTGCCCTTGCAGGTGTCATGGGTGGTCAAACAACAGAAATCTCTGAAAATTCTAGTCGTGTTGTCCTTGAAGCAGCTGTTTTCAATGGTAAATCCATCCGCAAGACTAGCGGACGCCTCAACCTTCGTTCGGAATCATCTTCTCGCTTTGAAAAAGGGATCAACGTGGCAACTGTTAACGAAGCCCTTGAAGCGGCGGCTAGCATGATTGCTGATCTTGCAGGTGCGACTGTGCGTAAGGGTATCGTTTCGGCAGGCCAGCTTGATACTTCTGATGTGGAAGTTTCTTCGACTCTGGCTGACGTCAACCGCGTCCTTGGTACAGAACTTTCCTATGCTGATGTGGAAGATGTCTTCCGTCGTCTTGGCTTTGGCCTTTCTGGCAATGCAGAAAGCTTTACAGTCAGCGTACCCCGTCGTCGTTGGGATATCACTATCGAAGCTGACCTCTTTGAAGAAATCGCCCGTATCTATGGTTATGATCGCTTGCCAACTAGTCTTCCAAAAGATGATGGTACAGCTGGTGAATTGACTGCGACACAAAAATTGCGCCGTCAAGTTCGTACCATCGCTGAAGGAGCAGGTTTGACAGAAATCATTACCTACGCTCTGACAACGCCTGAAAAAGCAGTTGAGTTTACAGCTCAACCAAGTAACCTTACAGAACTCATGTGGCCAATGACTGTGGACCGTTCTGTCCTTCGTCAAAATATGGTCTCAGGTATTTTGGATACGGTGGCCTACAACGTGGCTCGTAAGAACAAAAACTTGGCTCTTTACGAGATTGGAAAAGTCTTTGAACAAACAGGCAATCCAAAAGAAGATCTACCAAATGAGATTAATAGCTTTGCCTTTGCCTTAACCGGCTTGGTTGCTGAAAAAGATTTCCAAACGGCAGCAGTTCCAGTTGATTTCTTCTATGCTAAGGGAATCCTTGAAGCCCTCTTTACTCGCTTGGGACTAGAAGTGACCTATGCAGCAACAGCTGAGATTGCAAGTCTCCACCCAGGACGTACGGCCGTGATTTCACTCGGCGACCAAGTTCTTGGTTTCCTTGGCCAAGTGCATCCGGTCACTGCCAAGGCTTATGATATTCCAGAAACGTATGTAGCGGAGCTCAACCTTTCAGCCATTGAAGCTGCCCTTCAACCAGCTGCTCCATTTGTGGAAATCACCAAATTCCCAGCAGTCAGTCGTGACGTGGCTCTACTCCTCAAGGCAGAAGTCACTCATCAAGAAGTTGTAGACGCTATCCAAGCTGCAGGCGTGAAACGTTTGACAGATATCAAACTCTTTGACGTCTTCTCAGGCGAAAAACTGGGACTTGGCATGAAGTCAATGGCCTATAGCTTGACCTTCCAAAATCCAGAAGATAGCTTGACAGACGAAGAAGTCGCACGCTACATGGAAAAAATTCAAGCATCACTCGAAGAAAAAGTGAATGCAGAAGTGCGTTAATAGTCTAAAATCCATCCTTCGGGGTGGATTTTTAGTTTCAAAAGGACAGTTCAGAAGAGAAAAGCGATAGTTGAGGAGGAAGCCATCTCAGAAAGTCTTTAATGAGTTATACTAAAGCTATCACTGAAGTACTTAAAATTTATTAGAGATAGGATACTTTTGCTACTTATAATCCGATAAAATGGACATAAATCGTTGTAAAGGCTATCAAAAAGGAGTATAATAAGTGCAACATATCTCGGAGGTGGAAAATGTTAGAAGTAAGAAATCTAGAGAAAAGTTTCGGTCCCAAGCAAGTCTTGTTTGGTGTCGATTTTCAGGCAAGTCCAGGAAGGATTCTGGGCTTGGTCGGGAAGAATGGTGCTGGGAAAACAACGATTTTCCACAGTATGTTGAAATTTTTAGAGTATCAAGGAGAGATCAGTCTGGATGGGCGGGAGATTCGTCAGGAAACCTACGCTCGGATTGGCTATCTGCCTGAGGAACGTAGCCTCATGCCCAAGTTGACAGTTCTTGAGCAAGTTCGTTACTTGGCGACTCTAAAAGGCATGGATGCTAAAGAAGTCAAGGAAAAACTCCCTCAATGGATGGAGAAATTGGAAGTGAAGGGGAAATTGACCGACAAAATCAAGAGCCTCTCCAAAGGGAATCAGCAGAAAATTCAGCTGATTATCACCCTAATCCATGAGCCAGACTTGATTATCCTAGATGAGCCTTTTAGTGGTTTGGACCCAGTCAATACTGAGTTGCTCAAACAAGTCATCTTGAAAGAGAAAGAGCGTGGTGCAATCATTATCTTTTCTGACCATGTCATGACCAATGTCGAGGAGCTTTGCGATGATATCCTGATGATTCGTGATGGGCGTGTGGTCTTGCATGGACCAGTTCAGGATGTTCGCAATCAATACGGGAAAACACGTCTTTTTGTTTCAAGTGAACGAAGCAAGGAAGAATTGGAAAGTCTTCCTCATGTCAAACAGGTGAGCTTGACCAAGCAAGGTAGTTGGAAATTGATCCTAGATGATGAAAGTGCTGGAAGGGAACTCTTCCCAATCCTCACTCAAGGTCAATATATTGCGACCTTTGACCAACAGGCTCCAACAATCGATGAAATCTTTAAACTAGAATCAGGGGTGGAAGTATGAGAAATATGTGGGTTGTAATGAAGGAAACCTATCTTCGACATGTCAAGTCGTGGAGTTTCTTCTTTATGGTGATTTCGCCGTTCTTTTTTATCGCTCTAACTGGAGGAATTAGCTATCTCCAAGGGTCTTCTATGGCCAAGAATAGCAAGATAGCAGTAGTAACAACGGTGCCATCTGTAGAAGAAGGGCTCAAGGGTACCAATGGTATCAACTTTGATTATAAGGATGAAGCCAGTGCCCAGGCTGCTATCAAGGATGAGAAAATCAAGGGTTACCTAACCATTGACCAAGAGGACAGCGTCCTCAAGGCCGTCTATCATGGTGAAACTTCTCTTGAAACAGGCATCAAACTAGCGGTAACCAATAAGCTAAACGAACTGCAATACCAACTCAATCGTTCGTCAGCTAATTTGTCTCAAGAACAGGAAAAACGCCTGAGTCAAACCGTTGATTTTACTGAGAAAATTGATGAATCTAAGGAAAACAAAAAAATTGTTCAAACCATTGCGGCCGCAGGGCTTGGCTTCTTCCTTTATATGATTTTGATTACCTATGCTAGTGTCACTGCTCAGGAAGTGGCTAGCGAGAAAGGAACCAAAATCATGGAGGTGGTCTTCTCTAGTATCCGAGCAAGTCATTATTTCTACGCTCGCATGCTGGCTCTGCTTCTTGTGATTTTGACTCATATTGGCATTTACGTCGTGGGTGGACTTGCTGCCATTCTGCTCTTTAAAGACATCCCTATCTTGGCACAATCTGGAATTTTAAATCATCTAGGAGAGGCCTTCTCGCTCAATACCTTATTGTTTGTCTTGGTTAGTCTCTTTATGTACGTTGTTTTAGCAGCCTTCCTAGGCTCTATGGTTTCTCGCCCTGAGGATTCAGGAAAGGCCTTGTCGCCATTGATGATCTTGATTATAGCAGGATTTGTCGGTGTGACCTCTCTAGGTGCTGCTGGGGACAATTTAGTTCTGAAAATTGGTTCCTATATTCCTTTCATCTCGACCTTCTTTATGCCGTTTAGAGCTATAAATGGGTATGCGAGTGATTTAGAAGCCTGGATTTCACTTGCCATAACGGTTGTTTTTGCGGTCACTGCAACAGCCTTTATCGGACGCATGTATGCTAGTCTAGTCCTTCAAACAGATGATTTGGGAATCTGGAAAACCTTTAAACGTGCCTTAGCTTATAAATAGCAATAGAAACCTCGTTTTCACGAGGTTTTTGTGATATTTTAAAGGTCAAATCGGGAAAATTATTTTTCATATCTATTGACTTTTAGTAGTGAAATTTGGTATGATAGTAGACGGTATTGTTTACCCCATTTGTAAGGCCCCGGAACCTTTCAAATACCCCGCGGACCGGAACATCCGCCCTGTAAACAAAAACGATATTCATATAGGAGAAATCATGAACAAAACTACATTCATGGCTAAACCAGGCCAAGTAGAACGCAAATGGTACGTTGTTGACGCAACTGATGTACCTCTTGGACGCCTTTCAGCAGTTGTTGCTAGCGTACTTCGCGGAAAAAACAAACCAACATTCACACCACACACTGATACAGGTGACTTCGTAATCGTTATCAATGCTGAAAAAGTTAAATTGACTGGTAAAAAAGCAACTGATAAGATCTACTACACTCACTCAAACCACCCAGGTGGATTGAAACAAATCTCTGCTGGTGAACTTCGTTCTAAAAACGCAGTACGTTTGATTGAAAAATCAGTTAAAGGTATGCTTCCACACAATACTCTTGGCCGTGCTCAAGGTATGAAATTGAAAGTATTCGTTGGAGCTGAGCACACTCACGCTGCACAACAACCAGAAGTTCTTGATATTTCAGGACTTATCTAAGGAAAGGAACAATAAAGTATGTCACAAGCACAATATGCAGGTACTGGACGTCGTAAAAACGCTGTTGCACGCGTTCGCCTTGTTCCAGGAACTGGTAAAATCACTGTTAACAAAAAAGATGTTGAAGAGTACATCCCACACGCTGACCTTCGTCTTGTTATCAACCAACCATTCGCAGTTACTTCAACTGTAGGTTCATACGACGTTTTCGTTAACGTTGTAGGTGGTGGATACGCTGGTCAAGCAGGAGCTATCCGTCACGGTATCGCTCGTGCCCTTCTTCAAGTAGACCCAGACTTCCGCGACTCATTGAAACGCGCAGGACTTCTTACACGTGACTCACGTAAAGTTGAGCGTAAGAAACCAGGTCTTAAGAAAGCTCGTAAAGCATCACAATTCTCAAAACGTTAATCAATACGATTATATCAACGTTTCAAAGCACTCAAGAGTTTACCTCATGGGTGCTTTTTTTATGTTTTTTGAAAAAGTTCACCTCAAAGTTCACCTTATTTTAACCTTATTGTTTTAGAGACTTTAAGGCAAATTCACCGACTGCCATAGGGACTACATTAGAAGTATTGACATAAATCTGTGTTGTACCTGTGTCGCTATGTGTTAGAGCTTCGGAAATAGCTTCTAAGCTCATTCCTGCCTGTTTAGCGAGTGTTGCTCCCGTATGACGTAGTTTATGTGGTGTAGCGTGTGTAAGCTCTGGGTGTCGCTTTCTGATAGTTTTCATCTTATTATTGAGATAGTCAGAGTGTAAAGGTTTATTGATATATCCTCTGGTATCTATGTAAGTGAAGATGAATTGTTCTGGATTAGTGATGATACCAAACTTTGCTAGTTCATATTTTTGTTGTTTTTTCCATAAGGTTAGAAGTTGAAGCAAGTCGCTAGAAATAGAAAAGATAGTTTTTTTATTTCCTTTGGTAGATTTTACTTGTCCATATCTATCTAAAGCCTGAATTAACTGAATCTGAGATTTTGAAAAGTCGATATGTTTCCACTGGAGAGCATATGTTTCTGATTTTCTATCTCCAAGGAAAAAAGTGAGATAGAAAAGGACGTAATCTTTGAGTGATATTTTATCGTTTTCTAAATCTTCTTTAAAAGCTGAGAACCATTCTTGGAGTTGCTCATGAGTTAAATATAAATCTTCATCACGTTTTGATTCTGCAAGTTGAATTTTTTTAACAGCCTTAATTCGTCTTAAAGTTTTTGCAACTCTATTTGCTTCAATATATTCAAGTTCTTCTGCCCAATCAAAAATAGAAATAACGTAACTTCGTAAAGTTTTGAAGTTGGCATATTCGTTGGCTTTTGCCGTCATCAAATTTAGAATAACCTGTTTATTTTGGTTTAAAAATTGAATCGTATAGTTGCCAAGAAGTGGTAGTATATGCTTTTCAAAACATGTTTTGGTATTAGCAATTGTTGACCTGCTTGGTGGCTTAGAAGTTGATGTAGTTTGTCCTGCTTTATAGGATTCCCACCAAATATTATTATAGAAGTCTGAGAAAAGAATATCTTCTTTTCCTAGTCCCGAAAACGCATTGTCTTCAATTTGGTTTAACTTCGTGAGTAAGTCTATCTCTGCTTGTCGTGCCTCCTTTCTTGTTTTGAATCGTTTATCGTAGTAGTTGTTGCTGACGATTCCAAGTGGCATTCGAGCTTCTATTGGAATGTAGATTTTTAAACGATAAGTACCATTTTTTGTTTTAGTGATAGTCATGATATTCTCCTTGTGTATCGAACCAGAAAATATCATGACTATTATAAAACAAAAATCTTGATATTTCTAGTTATGTGAGTTTAGCCATTGGTCGATAGCGTCTTTATGGAATCGAATCGTTTTACCGATTTTGATTTTGGGTAGGCCTTTTACAATCCAAGAATCCAGTGTATTGTTTGATATACCTAAATAGTTACAAGCTTATTGCTTGTTCAAATAGGGGCTATCGATACCGCTCTTGTCTAATTGCTCTCTGATTTCTTTATTTATAAGATTAGAGAGTAAAAGTTGAATTTGATGAATTTGATCATCTGGTAAGATTACTTGCATAGCTTTTCCTCCATTATACTTCTATTGAAGTAGTGCTTGATATGACGTCACTAGTTTCATTAGGAGTATTCGTCAAAGAATTTTCTGATGAAGTTATTTTGCTTTTGTCTGTGCTATACCTTCGTGAATCTAAATACTTAGCAAAAAAGTAAGTTTTATCTACGATAAGCCTTAATAAGATCGGATTTTCTTCTCTCGCATATCTAACCAGATGATTAAACTCTGTGAAATTCTTCTTGTCTATCACGTCAATAATAGTTGATAGAAAATCATCGTTGTTATTGTTTATGAGGAATTTGTCTAATTCAAATCCGCATCCTATTTCTATATCATCAATTTTGTATGGAGTCTTTTCAGGATTCTCCGCATGAACAAAGTAGTCATACATCCCCTTAGGAGACATAATAGGCTCTACATGAGCAGGTCCCTTTAATTTATCCTTGATGAGTTCAGATACTTGATTATAGCTTTTAAGCGAATCAAAGAAAAAGGCTCCATGCTTATGAGCTTTCTTAAGTTCCCCTGTTTTTCGATTGATATCTCTATCATGCCAAGGTGATAAGATAAAGGGGATATGAAAACCTTCAAGGATTTCCAAATAGTTTTCTGGGGCGCTCTCTCTGTAGAAAAGAAAAGCCCATTTATTAGAACGTTGTTCTTTTGCCATATTCAATATGTCTCGCTTTCAAATTGTATTTCTATCTATAAGGAGATTTAGAGGGG
The DNA here is from genome assembly GCF_026782125.1 of Streptococcus oralis. GTDB lineage: Bacteria > Bacillota > Bacilli > Lactobacillales > Streptococcaceae > Streptococcus > Streptococcus oralis_CE. Next base: position 74,874 of record NZ_JAKUVY010000006.1, read on the forward strand.
TGTCTTCGGAAGGTGGGACACGCTTTATTTGATATTTTTGTGATTATTGATTATTGGACTAACGGGGTCGTAGTAACCCGTTAGTCCATATACCAAGCAGAAGGGCGCTTTGGCGCTCACTTCGTGCGCCAAAGCGCCCTTCCAATCAATTGCGTCTTGTTCCGATAAAGTAGAAGGCCATACCCTTTCTTTCAGGCCGTGAAAAATAATAGTCTGGATTGCGACTAGAAACTTCTTCACTGATGATTGTTTCCAAATCCTTTAAGATTTTAATGGCTTGTTGGGATTTGGGGACAGGAATAATCAAGCTTGCGCTTCCTTCTCTTATATCTACAACCACTTTCTGAATTGCTTTATTGAACTGTTTATTGACAGGACTGTATCTTTTTACATTCCCTTGCTCGCTTGTGCTTACAGATTCTGAGTGTTCTCTTTGAATAAGAAAAAGGCGAAGTGAAAAGGTCTGTATGATGGACTTAAAGAGGTTAGATACTCTATCTTCTCTCTGTCGTATCTTAATTTCATAGCCAAATAATCCAAAGAATAAGAGAAGGGACAAGAAAGAGATAGATGAGCTGATAAAGTGAAGCAAGTGCAGGAAATCAAACAGAGATGTGAAATAAATACTGTTTTCCAAGGGATTCATTCCAAGCCTCAATAAGATTGAAATAAGCATAGATAGGATTCCTATTATAAAAAGGGTGGTTGCTGGATGAATGGTTTTTTGAAAATTCGTTTTTATCATAGTCTATAAAATTCCTTTCTTAGTGTAATAGGTGGGGCAGAGGAGGGGGAGAACTTGATAAGGATGTTCGTTATCAATGATTTGAATTAAGCCAGTTCCTTTGCCAATTGGAATAACAATGCCTTCTGGGTCAAGGTCGGGAAACAAAAATTGTGTGGTCTTTTTATTAATGTTTCCAATTTGTATAAGAACGTTTAATTGTTCTCGAACAGAAACTGGTATGGTAGTATGATCAAAGCGTTGACTGACTAGAAGTAAATGAACTCGTGTGGCTCGTCCCAGTAACGCGATTTGAGACAATAAAGAGAAGAAGGAATCTTTGATGGTTTTATTGACCCCTTCAGACAAGGCAAGGACTTCATCAATAACTATTGTCAGATGTTTAAAGTCGTGCCTAGGGTTTTCAAACAAGATGGCTTGCCTTTTATGGATGATGGTCAGACACTTGCTTAAGCTTTCATTGATTTCTGACACAAAATCAGACTTAGAGCGGTTTTCATGGGGATGAATAACGGGAATTTGGTATTCTCTTGCCCAGCGTGAAGGAGTATCGAATTTTGGGTCAACGATAATCAAATCAGAAATATTTTTTAGTACGCTTAACAAATACGTCAAAGCATAACTTTTTCCACTACCTGAATTTCCAGCAATCGCGATAGATGTTACCTTATCATAGTTAATGACTAGATTCTTCATTACAGGAATATCATTCCCCCTTAAAGATGATGTGAATTGCTCAAGGTTAGAAATGATAAGACGTTCAGAAATTCCCTTTTGCCATGGATAGAACAGTCCACGTTGAACATGAATATCATCTGTTTTCAACGCAACAAAGAAAGCAGAATTTTGCTTTATCAAAGTATATTGTGGATATAGGGAGGCATTTGCGATTAGAAAAATCTTCTGATATAAGTCATCATCAATAATAAAGCCAGATGGAAGACGTGGAATGAAAATAAATCCATCTTCTTTTACTGAGATATCGAATGAGTTGGTATAAGATGTTTCACCTTTAAGAACAGAGCCTAAACCCATGTTCAGACTCTGTAAAAGATATTGTTCCAACTCTCTTTTTGTGAGAGAATGAGCCATTATTTCACCTCTTTCACCCCATCTGCTTTGAAGTAAACATTATAGTTCACTTCACATGCCATTAGATTTTCAAAGGAAACCAAAGACAGATAGTCTGGTAGGTCAGGTGCTTCTGAAAATTTAACTTGGAAAGGCGGGAGCCCTTTTTGTCTGAACCAAGCCTTATAAGCAACAATTTCACCGGTTGGCTTTCCATCCTCGAATTTTTGTTGTGGCTCAAGCTCATCACTGAGCAAGTGAATAGGTGCTTGAAGATTCACGTATTGTTATGCTGTTTGATTTGAGTATCCGCCTTTGCGGTTTTGTGGTTTGATTTTCATATGGTTTTACCTTTCTATATGAAGATTAAAAATTGAAAAGGGACAAGCTCGGTTTCATGTCATGAGCTGGACAGTTTTTTATTTATTCTTCAAGTTTTTCCCTCAGAAGTTTGAGTGATTTTTCTAGCCTTCTTTTGACTGTTTTGTCACTGAGGTGAACTTCTTTAGCTAATTGAGTGAACTTCTTATCTTCAAAGAAGTAACCAAAGATAATGGTTTGTTCGATGTCGTCGAACTCGTCAATTGTCTGATAGATAATCTTCATATCTTCTTCATAAATGAGTGATTCAAGAGGATTGGAGTGTCTGGAATTGTCAGGTAGAAAGTCAAGCATTTCTTTCTTCTTATAGGTGAAATTGATGCTGAGTTTTCCATGATACCTGTCTTTCCTTTCTGCGTTATCAAATGGTAATGATAAAAGATGGACAACTCTTTTCCAGTCGCCACGTTCAGCCGCTTCCTTAATTTCTTTTTCTCTTCGGATAGCGACCTTGTCAGGTTTGGGTTGTTTTGAGTTCTGTTTTTTTGTCATAATTCTTTACCTTTCTTTTGGACAAAATAGTGAATTGGCTCTTGCTCGGTTTAGTGTCATGAGCTGGACAGTTGTTCTTATTTATAAGGAGATTTTTTGGGGTGTCGTCGGACAAAAAAGTGAAAAAAGTTTAGAAAAATAAAAAATCCCCCACAGCACTTGTGGGGGAGGGAAGATAGGGTGGATTTGTAACAGAAATTTAACTTGACAGAATCTTGATTTTGGAGTATAATTCCCTTTAGGGAATAAACAATTGAAAATAAATTTTTATGAATAAATTGGTGTTTGAGGTGAAACCTCATTTTAAAAAGATTCGTGTACACGAATCTTAATTTATAAAATAAAAAATAGCTTTGGCTTTGCAATGCGACGTCAACGCAAACACTAAAATATATAAAATCTATCTAGTCGAAAGCTAGATAGATTTTTACAATATAAAGTTTTTAAGGAGGGAAATATGGAAAATATAAGTTATGAAAGCTATTTAAAGTGTAAAGATACTCTCTCTTTTGAATATTGTCAAAAAATTCATCAAGCAATTTTACTTGAGTTGGGAACTGAACCAGATATTTTAGAAATATGGCATGATTTTCTAAAAGCAAGTATGGATTACGCTTATACCCGCAGTCAGTGGTTGTTATGGGAAAGTGCTGAACGTAGAGAAAAAGATGAAGATCGCACAGCTCAACATGAAATAGTTATATATAATTTTAAGCTACTTAGTCGTAATATGGAGCAGTCGAGTGAAGTAGTAAACTACCTAAAAGAAATAGAAAATAATCGAAAACAAGTTGGAGATTTTGCATCATATATTGCTTATATCTATGCAATCAATGCAAGATAAAAAATATCTACTTAATATTCCCTTATAAGTTATTTCTAACTTTTTCTTCATCTTCATTGAGTGTGAATATACAAAAAGAGGAGCTTCCAAATGAAGCCCCTCTTGCTTTTTATTATCCGAATCAAAAATTATTTCAAACAAAGGTAGTGATTCGGTTGATTTATATTGCAATGTATTGAAATTTAAAATTTCAAGAATCGCTTAAAATCAAGGTTTCTCACGTCTGTTGACGTGTAGTGATTCCTTATTTCACTTCAGTAAATCCAAATAAGGGAAACTTTTGATATTCTGGTTCGATTTTTGATTATTTTTGATGAAAGTTTACCTTATTTTAATGAAACTGATTGAAATTAGTTGAAATTTTATTTTTTGAAAACTTATGAAAACTTTGATTTTAAAGCACTTTGAAATTAGATGAAATAAGTGATGCTCCAACCAGGTCTTAAGAAAGCTCGTAAAGCATCACAATTTAGTAAACGTTAATTCGAGAGAATTACTATACTTACAGAGAGCACCTTTCGAGGTGTTCTTTTTTTATACTTTCTTACTAAATTGGTGCAATTGACACAGTTGTTGCGACTTTAGTCGCTTACAAATGTGGCTGCAATCTGACAAAGTCAGTTGCCTCAAAACCTTAATCAATACGATATTATCAACGTTTCAAAGCACTTCATGGTTCACACCATGGGGTGTTTTTGCTTCTCTCGTCTTCTCACGGCATTACCCATGTGGTATAATGAGACAAGGATTGTTCCTCATTTCAGACGAGTTTATGGAATTCAGGATAAGTTAGCAGGTGAGACGAGTATTTCTGTCAGCTTCCTATACACCTGTTAACAACTGTCCAAAGTAAAAGAAGATTGTAGATTGGTTTTATTGGTATTAGGGATTTTGGGTTTGCTCATTCTAATCTTAAAAAGGAAACAGAAAACTGCTAAAAAATCTGAAGGAAACGCCAAGAAAAGAAATTGGCTATTAATAGGTTGCTTATCCATAGTAATTCCAATGGTAATCTTCACAGTGTTCAGTCCGATTTTTTCTCTAATGGATATGTGGGGGCTATTTGCCCATGCAAGTCAAACTGAGCTTGAGCAAGCTGTGCATCGTTCTTATCAAAATTACGGTCTTACAGGACAGTTTGAGTTAGAAAAATACGAGAAAAACTGTACAAGTGTAGGAGGATTTATAATCCATGGTATCTATAGTGAAAATATAGCCGGAAAAACCTATGAGGTTAAAACTCGATTTAAATACTATACTCGTTTTTCGGAAAATAAAACATATAGAAAGACAGATGCAGAGGTTGATTACAAAAATGATAAAAAATTTATAATGTTTTCCCAGAATTAGCCTATTTAGGGATTGAAGTTAGTCCAGGCACCAACGAATTCTTAAAAACGCTGGACAGTTCAATCAAAGATCCTCAACTGCCTGATTTGAAGTATCAAGGTATTGGTTTTGAATTTAATAACCAATCTGATAATATCTATCTTTATAATGAAATATTAGAGGAAAATCAAAGCAAGGGCCAAGCACTGCAAGGAATGTATCCCATGGATGCTCAATATTTTTTTCAAAAAGAGATTTTTATACCGACATTTGAATTTCAGTATTTCGTTCCAAAAGAAAAAAGAGATCTCTTGTATGATGACTATCTTAAAGAGCTTGAGACGCTCATGAAGGAATTTTTTGCCAACCAACCCTTACCAAGAGGTCTTTATGCTGTAAAGATTGCTAAATATAAAGAGGATAAACTTGTCAATGATAGTGGTGTATACTATGTGAGGATTGAAAATCGTCAAGTTGTAAAGCTGTTGCAAAAATTAGAGTAGGAGCCGCTAGGGCTAGGTCGGTCTAACGATATTTTTACTAAGAAGAGAAGATTTGTCAGTTTATCCAACATTTTAGCTGGAGTCAACATACAAAAATTTGAGTGTGGATAATGAAGGGGGAGGCTTTGAAATGATTAGTTTAGAGCTGTTGTCTGAGGAAAATAGTCTAGACGTTTATTCTTTTGAAAAAGAAAATCGAGAGTATTTTGAACGAAATTTACCTCCTAGACCAGCTAACTATTTTGATTTAGAAGGTTTTAAAGAAATCACGAGGGAATTGTTAACAGAACAAACGAATCGGAATGTCTACATGCATCTTATCAGAGATTCGCAAGGTATGATGGTCGGGAGAATCAATTTAAGTGTTTTAGAGAATGATCGAACAACAGCAGAGCTTGGGTATAGGATTGGGGAAAATGTTAGGAACTTAGGCTATGCTAGCGAAGCGGTTAAACTCGTTTTAGACAAGGCCTTCATGACTTATGGTTTCAATAGAATCATTGCAGGAACGGCAACGGGTAATCTAGCCTCTCAGAGGGTGCTTATAAAAAATGGCTTCACCTTTAGTAGGATGATAGAAAATGACTTATACATTCATAATGAGTGGGTTCATACAGCAATATTTGAGATAAGGAGGTCATAATATCATCATTTCCAGCCTACTGACAAGGTTAACGGAGTTATAATCTGTCCAGACATTCAAGAATATTTTCTTGGATGTTTTTTTGTTCAGAATCTCCGGGTGTGTCTGTTAAAATTTGATTTTCCCAGTGGACAATCGTCCGCTTTTTTTGCTTTTTACTAAAAAATATATAGAAAAGCCTTTAAAAAATATTTGTTAGAATTTTCTAAAAAATCTGGCGAAAGTCCTTGCTTTTATGAAAAAATAGGGTATAATGGTGAAAACACTATCTTTAAGGAGATTACTTATGAAATCGAAAAAGTGGCTCTTAGGAGCAGGTGCTGTTTTGAGTGCAGCCCTACTGTTAACTGCTTGTGGGCAAAGTGAAAAGAAAGCGGATGCTCCCAAAACATTCTCTTATGTCTACGCTATGGATCCATCTTCTTTGGACTATAGTGTGACGAGCAAGAGCTCAACCTCTGACGTTATAGCAAACGTTGTTGATGGTCTTTTGGAAAATGATAAGTATGGGAACTTAATTCCATCACTTGCAGAAGACTGGTCTGTTTCAAAGGATGGTTTGACTTACACCTACAAACTTCGTAAGGGTGTAAAATGGTATACTTCTGATGGAGAAGAATACGCTGAAGTTAAGGCCAAAGACTTTGTTACTGGGCTTAAACATGCCGCTGACGGAAAATCAGATGGTCTTTCTTTGATTCAGGATTCTATCAAAGGTTTGGCGGAGTATGTTAGTGGTGAGAGCAACGATTTCTCTACCGTAGGAGTTAAGGCTGTTGATGATTATACGGTAGAATACACGCTCAACAAACCAGAAAGTTTCTGGAACTCTAAGGTCACAACTGCAACCATGCTTCCAGTTAATGAAGAATTTTTGAATTCTAAAGGGAGCGACTACGGTGCACCAACTCCATCAGGTATCCTATACAATGGTCCTTATTTCTTGAAATCATTGACTTCAAAATCAGTCATTGAATATGAAAAGAATCCAAACTACTGGGATAAGGACAATGTCAAGATTGACAATATTAAACTAACCTTCTACGATGGATCAGACCAAGAATCTTTGATTCGTAGCTTTACACAAGGTGCCTATACAACAGCTCGTCTCTTCCCAACAAGTTCAAATTTTGAGTCAACTAAACAAGAGTATGGTGATAAGATTGTTTACAGTCCACAAGAAGCGACAAGCTACTACCTCACTGTTAACGTAAACCGTCAATCTTATAATAAAACAGCTAAAACAGACGAAGCTCAAAAAACATCAACGAAAGAAGCTCTTCTCAACAAGAACTTCCGTCAGGCGCTGAACTTTGCCCTTGATCGTCATTCTTATACTGCTCAGTTGAATGGTGAAGAAGGTGCGAACAAGATTATCCGTAACAGCCTAGTGCCACATGACTACGTTCAAGTGGGTGAAAAAACCTTTGGAGAGTTGGCTCAGGCAGAGCTCGTTTCATATGGTGACCAGTGGAAAGATGTGGCCCTTACAGATGGCAAGGATACGATTTACAGTCCTGAAAAAGCTAAGGCAGCCTTTGCTAAAGCCAAGGAAGAATTGCAAGCCAAGGGTGTTACATTCCCAATCCATTTGGATATCCCCGTTGAACAAACAGATGTAATCGCGGTTCAACAAACTAACTCACTCAAGCAGTCTATCGAATCATCACTTGGTACTGAAAATGTCATTGTTGATGTCCTTCAAATGACCGATAATGAGAAAATAAGCATTACGTCTCAAGCCAAGGTTCCATCCCAAAAAGACTATGACTTGAACGGAACTGGTTGGGGACCAGACTATCAAGACCCAGCTACCTACCTCAACATCCTTGATGCTAAGAAGGGTTCTGCCCTTAAACACTTGGGGATCACTCGTGGAAAAGATCCAGAAGTGATGGCTCAAGTCGGTCTAGACGAATACAAGAAACTCTTGGATGATGCCGCAGCTGAAACAAGCGACCTCAATAAGCGTTACGAAAAATACGCTAAAGCGCAAGCTTGGGTATCGGATAGTTCGCTTTTGATCCCAGTTGCTTCTTCAGGTGGTTCTCCAACTGTTAGCCGTACTGTACCATTCACAAAAGCATACTCTCAAGTCGGAATCAAGGGAGACCCATTTGTGTTCAAAGGTTTGGAATTGCAAAATGATGTTGTGACTGCAAAAGAATACGAAGAAGCCTTCAAGAAATGGCAACAAGAAAAAATCGAAACAAATGCCAAATACCAAAAAGAACTTGAAAAACACGTCAAGTAATCTATAAACAGAAAAGGAAGTTGCAGGAAACTGTGCTTCCTTTTTTGTTTTGAGACACCAGTTGTCATAAAAGTAGTAACTTTACATTTTTGAATAAATTTGATAAAATATAGTTATGTTATAAAAAGTGACATAAAGGAGTGAATGATGATCAAAATGAAAAAAAGACTAATCGGGACAGGTCTTGTCTTAGCGACAGGGATTTTGCTCTCGGCATGTGGACAGTCCAATACAGATACTAGCACTTATTCATCAACATTTAGTGCGAATCCAACAACTTTTAACTATCTCCTAGATTATTATGCAGATAACACTGCCGTTATTACCAATCTCGTAGATGGTTTGTTAGAAAATGACAGCTATGGGAACCTCGTACCTGCTCTTGCGGAGGATTGGTCTGTTTCATCAGATGGTTTGACCTATACCTACAAGCTTAGAAAAGATGCCAAGTGGTATACGGCTGATGGTGAGGAATATGCTTCAGTCAAAGCTCAGGATTTTGTCACTGGGATCAAATATGCCGCGGACAATAAGGGGCAAGCCATGGATCTGATCCAAAATTCAATCAAGGGATTGAATGACTATGTGACGGGTGTGACCAATGACTTTTCAACTGTCGGTGTCAAAGCCTTGGATGATTACACAGTCGAGTACACTTTGACTCGACCAGAACCGTATTGGAATTCAAAGACAACCAATAGTATCCTTTTCCCAGTCAACGAAGAGTTCTTGAAATCAAAGGATAAAGATTTTGGTACCTTGACACCAGACAGTATCCTTTATAATGGTCCATATCTGTTAAAAGATTTCACATCAAAATCTTCGATCGAATATGTGAAGAATCCACACTATTATGATCATGATAAAGTAACCATTGAAAAAGTTAAGTTAGCCTACTTTGATGGGTCAGATCAGGAGATGACCATTCGAAACTTTGAAAGTGGTGCTTACTCGATTGCAGGAGTCTATCCAAATAGTTCGAACTATGCTAAGACAAAAGAAAAATACCAAGACAATATCGTCTATAGCTTACAAGACAAGACATCTTGGTACTTTAACTTTAACGTCAACCGCAAAACCTATAATCATACCGCTAAAACAACGGACGAACAAAAGAAATCAGTTCAAACAGCTATCTTAAATAAAAATTTCCGTCAGGCTATCAACTTTGGTATTGATCGAACAGCTTACTCTGCTCAATCTAACGGTGAAGAAGCAGCGAGCAAAACCCTTCGTAATACTCTGGTTCCCCCAACATTTGTTCAGGTGGGAGATAAGACCTTTGGAGAAGTAACAGCCTCTAAGCTTGTGAACTACGGAACTGAGTGGTCAGGTATCAATTTGGCAGACGCTCAAGATGCATACTTTAACAAGGAAAAGGCCCAAGCAAAATTTGCGGAAGCTAAAAAGGAATTGGAAGCTCAAGGCGTGACTTTCCCAATCCATTTGGATGTCCCTGTTGATCAGACAAATAAAAATGCGGTTTCTGGTATGAACTCGGTTAAACAAACCCTTGAAACAGTACTAGGTTCTGACAATATCGTCATTGATGTTCAACAGCTTTCTACAGATGACTTTGGAAATGTTGCCTTCCTAGCACCAAACCCAGCAGCTCGTGATTACGACCTAAACTTTGATGGTTGGGTTGGTGATTACCAGGATCCATCAACTTATCTAGACCCCTTCAATGCTGAAACTGGCTTCTATCTCAAGATTTTTGGTCTTGATGCCAAGGAAGACCAAGAGCTCATTAAGAGTTTGGGGCTCGATACCTATACACAACTCTTGAAAGAAGCAGATGCAGAGAACAAAGATGTCTCTAAGCGTTATGAAAAATACGCTGAAGCTCAAGCTTGGATGATTGACAATTCTCTAGTTATGTCTGCTATGTCAAATGGTGGTACAGCCTCTGTAACCAAAGTAACTCCGTTTACACGTGCCTACTCCCTAGTAGGTATCAAGGGTGACGGAAATAATTATAAGTACATGAGATTACAAAAAGACCCTGTTACCAAGAAACAATTTGACGAAGCCAAGGCTAAGTGGGAAGCAGAAAGTAAAAAGGCTATTGAAAAGAGCCAGAAAGAGTTTGAAAACCACGTTAAATAAAAAAAGAAAGACAAGCTGGCACTATAAATTGCCCTTGTCTTTTTAATTTGTCATTGAAAAATGAAGTTAGTATAAATTTAAAGCTAACAAAGAACACAGAAGTGAATAAAAACGCTGAGAATGACGGGAATAAATGGAATTTCGTTCATAAATGTGATATAATAATCCTAATTATTAACGTATAGGGGATTAACATGAATAGACGTTCAAAGAGAACTCGTTCTGGCAACATGAAACGAAATATTAATATAGTCTTATTAACCATTTACCTATTGTTGGGTGGTTTTTTACTGTTCTTGATTTTTAGACACAACATTTTAGCTTTTAGATACCTGAATATTATTTCTGCGGTTCTCGTTTTATTAGCTGCTCTAGCAGGTCTACTGCTGATTGTTTATAAAAAAGCTGAGAAGTTTACGGTCTTCTTTTTGACGCTTGCCATCTTAGTAAGTTCAGTTTCTCTCTATGCTTTGCAACAGTTTGTCGGTTTTACCAATCATATCAATTCGACATCAAATTATTCAGAGTATTCGATTAGTGTGGTCGTTTTGAAAGATAGTGACATCAATAATGTGACCCAACTGGATACGGTTACGGGGCCAACAGAGACAGACAGTGACAATATTCAAAAGTTGTTAGCAGATATTAAAACTAGCCAAAGTAAGGACTTGACAGTTGAGAATGCGACTTCTTACCTAGCAGCTTATAAGAGTCTGCTTTCTGGCGAAGCCAAAGCAATCGTCTTAAATAGTGTCTTTGAAAATATTATTGAAGCAGAGTATCCTGACTATGCTTCTAAAATCAAGAAAATATACACTAAAAATTTGATTAAAGAAGTTGCTGCGCCTAAGGTATCGAAGAATAAAGCTTTCAATATTTATGTGAGTGGTATTGATACCTATGGTCCAATTAGCTCAGTTTCGCGTTCAGACGTCAACATTTTGATGACGGTGAACCGTGATACCAAAAAAATCCTTCTCACTACAACTCCTCGTGATTCCTATGTACCAATCGCAGATGGAGGAAACAATCAAAAGGATAAATTGACTCATGCAGGGATTTATGGAGTAGACTCGTCGATTCATACCCTGGAAAACCTATATGGTGTGGATATCAATTACTACGTCCGTTTGAACTTCACTTCTTTCTTGAAATTAATTGACCTTTTAGGTGGGATTGATATTTATAATGATCAAGAATTTACCGCACATACTAATGGGAAGTACTATCCAGTTGGAAATGTCCACTTAGATTCTGAGCAGGCTCTGGGATTTGTTCGTGAGCGCTACTCTCTAGCAGATGGAGATCGTGATCGTGGACGCAACCAACAAAAGGTTATTGTAGCTGTTATTCAGAAATTGACATCAACTGAAGCTTTGAAGAACTATGACAATATCATTAAAGGATTGCAAGATTCTCTTCAAACCAATATGCCTTTGGAAACCATGATGGATCTAGTCAATACTCAGTTAGAGAGTGGAGGAAATTATAAAGTTAACTCTCAAGACTTGAAGGGGACTGGTCGTATGGATCTTCCTTCTTACGCCATGCCAGATAGCAACCTCTACATGATGGAAATTGATGATAACAGTTTAGCTGCTGCGAAAGCTGCTATCAATGATGTGATGGAGGGGAAGTAGAATGATCGATATTCATTCACACATCGTTTTTGATGTGGATGATGGTCCGAAGTCGATAGCGGAAAGTAAAAACCTTCTAAGAGAGGCCTATAGTCAAGGAGTGCGAACAATCGTTTCAACATCGCATAGACGAAAAGGAATGTTTGAAACTCCTGAAGAAAAGATCGCAACTAACTTTCTGAAGGTGCGAGAAATGGCTAAGGAAGTTGCTGATGACCTAATCATTGCCTATGGGGCTGAAATCTACTATACTCCGGATGTTGTTGAGAAGTTAGAAAAGAAATTAATCCCCACTCTCAACGATAGTCGCTATGCTTTGATTGAATTTAGCATGAATACACCCTATCGAGATATGCATAAGGGACTGAGTGATATTCTAATGCTGGGTATTACTCCAGTCATTGCCCACATTGAACGCTATGATGCTTTAGAAAATAATGAAAAGCGCGTGCAAGAGCTGATTGACATGGGATGTTATACTCAGGTTAATAGTTCTCATGTTTTGAAACCGAAACTCTTCGGAGAAACTTATAAATTCATGAAAAAGAGAGCTCAATATTTTTTAGAGCGTGACCTCGTTCATGTAATAGCTAGTGATATGCACAACTTGGATCGTAGACCTCCTCATATGGAAGAAGCCTATGATATCATTGCCAAAAAATATGGTGAAAATAAGGCCAAGGAACTCTTTAAAGAGAACCCAAGAAAAATCATTATGGATCAACTAATTTAGGAGAAAAAATGAAAGAACAAAATATGATGGAAATTGATGTATTCCACTTGTTAAAAATTCTATGGAAACGAAAACTGCTGATTGTCTTGGTAGCATTTGTGACAGGGGCAGTAGCATTTGCCTACAGTAGTTTTATTGTGAAACCAGAGTTTACTAGTACTACTCGCATTTATGTGGTCAACCGCAATCAGGGGGATAAGCCTGGTTTGACCAATCAAGACTTGCAAGCTGGATCTTACTTGGTAAAAGACTATCGTGAAATCATTCTCTCGCAAGACGTTTTAGAAAAAGTTGCGACTGATTTGAAACTAGATCTTCCTCCGAAAGGTTTAGCTGGTAAAATCAAGGTAACAGTTCCAGTGGATACGCGTATTGTTTCTATCTCTGTTACAGATCGTGTGCCTGAAGAAGCGAGTCGTATCGCCAACTCTTTGAGAGAGGTTGCGGCTCAAAAGATTATCAGCGTCACTCGCGTTTCAGATGTGACAACGCTTGAAGAAGCACGTCCTGCAACATCACCATCTTCACCAAACATTCGTCGCAATACCATGGTTGGACTTCTTGCTGGAGCGGTTATAATGGTTGTCACTGTTCTCCTAGTTGAACTCTTGGATACACGAGTAAAACGTCCAGAAGATATCGAAGATGTTTTGCAGATCGCACTCTTAGGAGTTGTTCCAAACTTGGATAAATTAAGATAGGAGAGAGATATGCCAAAATTAGAAATTTCACAAAAAAAATTAGATTTGGCGAGAAAAGCTGAAGAGTATTACAATGCGCTTCGTACCAACATACAACTGAGTGGAAATAACTTGAAAGTGATTGCGATCACGTCTGTAAAACCGGGTGAAGGGAAGTCAACTACTTCTACAAATATTGCTTGGGCCTTTGCGCGTGCGGGCTATAAGACGCTTTTAATCGATGCCGATATTCGTAATTCTGTCATGTCAGGTGTTTTTAAATCACGTGAGAAGATTACAGGACTAACAGAGTTCTTATCTGGGACGACAGATCTATCACAAGGGCTATGTGACACCAATGTTGAAAACTTGTTTGTTATTCAAGCAGGTTCTGTATCACCAAACCCAACAGCCTTGCTACAAAGTGAAAACTTTGCAACCATGCTTGATACCTTGCGCAAGTACTTTGATTACATCATCGTGGATACTGCTCCGATTGGAGTTGTTATCGATGCAGCAATTATCACGCAGCAGTGTGACGCTTCTGTTTTGATAACTGCTGCTGGTGAAACAAATCGTCGTGATGTCCAAAAAGCTAAAGAACAACTTGAACAAACAGGAAAACCATTCTTAGGAATTGTGCTTAATAAATTGAATACCTCTGTTGAAAAATATGGTTCCTACGGTGCTTATGGCTCTTACGGAAATTATGGGAGAAAATAGGGGCTCTTGTAGTTTAAAATTTTTCTTAGGATGTTATTACAAGGGGGAGTTTAGGTGAAACAAAATAATATCATCTATTTTTGTTTTAAAAGATTTATGGATGTAATTATCGGCTTGTGTGGAACAATATTTATTGTGTTACCCTGTTTTCTAATCATCTTTTCAATCTACAAGATCAAAGGATATAAAGGGAGTATATTTTTTACACAATATAGAGCAGGTTTCAGAGGGAAAAAGTTTAAAATCATTAAGTTTAGATCAATGGTCGAAAACGCAGAAGAAATTCTGATTTCGAATAAGGAACTTTATGAAAAATATAAAAACAATAGCTATAAATTGCCACCAAACGAGGATCCACGGCTTACAAATATTGGAGATTTTATAAGAAGAACAAGTATTGATGAAGTTCCTCAGTTTATAAATTTGGTACTAGGTGATATGAGTCTTATTGGGCCAAGGCCAATTCTTGAAAATGAACTAGATGAATATTCTAAGGAAGAGCAGGAAGTTTTATTGTCTGTTCGTCCTGGAATTACGGGGATATGGCAAGTTTCAGGTAGGAGTCAAGTATATTATCCTGAACGTTGTGAGATGGAATTGTATTATCCTAGAAATCAGTCTTTATGGCTAGACATCAAAATTTTCTTTTTGACTATTAGAAGAGTGTTATCCGGTGACGGAGCTCATTGAGAATTCAAGCTGAGTCAGTATGAAGTGGAATATATAAAGATAAAATTGAATACAAAAAGGATATCTTTGGTATTCAATTTTATCTTTTTGGGTCAGGATAGTTTTAGTGAAAATCTATTTTGGCTGGATATTTTTTAATAGAGAATGATTACAATTTTGATTAAAAGGTAGTTGAGCTAGTTATGGATGAAGGGAATTGAATTAGGATATAGAAATGTCTAAAACGTATAGAATCATAGTTGCAACACATAAACAATTTCAAATGCCAGAGGATAAGGACTTGTATATCCCTATCCAAGTTGGTAGTGAGGGTAAGGAAGATTTAGGTTATCAACCAGATAATCAAGGAGTCCATATTTCTCACCTTAATCCTTATTATTGTGAATTAACAGGATTATATTGGGCTTGGAAAAATTTAGAATGTGATTATCTTGGATTGGTACATTACCGTAGATATTTCACATCAAAACGACACTCATATAGAGAAGCAATTAGTATGGATGATATTATTCTTTCAAAGTCAGAAGTTAAAAACTTGCTGTCAAAATACGATGTTGTCGTTCCTAAAAAACGGAAATATTATATTGAAACACTTTACTCTCACTATGCACATACTCACGATGCCAATCATTTAGATGTGACACGTCAGATTGTTAGCGAGTTGAGACCGGATTATATTGAAGCTTTTGATCAGGTCATGAAACAACGCAGTGGCTATATGTTCAATATGTTTATCATGTCCAAAGAAAATGTAGCAGCCTATTGTGAATGGTTGTTCCCAATTATCGATGAACTCTATAGAAGATTGGACATTACAGACTATTCTGCTTTTGACGCTAGATTATTTGGTCGTATCAGTGAACGCTTGTTCAATGTTTGGTTGGTAAAACAAGATTTGCGGGTAAAAGAGATTCCGTTCATTTATATGGAAAAAATTGATTTGATTCAAAAAGGGAAGTCCTTTTTACAAGCAAAATTCTTTGGAAAAAAATATGGACAGAGTTTTTAGATAGGGATGAATAATAAGAATGAAATTAGTACTAAAAATAAAATCTGTACCAGAACTTTTGGCTCTTGTTGCTTTAGGGATATTTTTAACGGTTTCGATATTAAATGTAACTTTTTATGCTCGGTATCTGCCTGGAACAGTTTATAAATTAGCGATAGCTTTTTCCCTCTTTCTTTTAGTTATAAAAGAGTCGTTTAAGAGAAAATATGATTATAGAGCTCTCATTGGTTTGTTTGCAACGATTTTAATTTATTTTATAGTGGGGAAAATAACAGCTCTCAGTTCAGAACTTCCTGTAAGTATATTATTTATTTATACTTTACGAGATATTCCCTTTAAGAAGGTGGCGAAAACATCATTAGTCGTTAGTATGTGCCTGTTGTTTTTTGTTATCATAAGCGCAAGATTAGGAATCATAACGAACTATATAGAAATTTCTGGTCCTCGAGTGCGGACCTATCTAGGTTTTAGATATGCTCTATTTCCTTCGATTTTACTGATGAATATAGTTGCTATTGTGTTTTATTTAAAGCAAAACAAAATCCAATACTGGCAATGGTTACTGTTGGCTCTTTCTGTTTATTGGGTATATGATCAAACGGATTCTCGTTTAACATTTTATAGTTCCTGTGTATTGCTGACATGCAGTTTGTTAATAAAATGGTTTCCGAAACTATTTTCAAAGTTAGGATATGTGTTTAAAGCTTTTAAACCAACCTTTATTGTAAATGCAGTTATTAGTTTTTGGATCTCCGTTACCTATCTAAATTCAAGTCATTCTTTTATCAATGATCTTCTTTTTAAAGTGAATCATATGTTAGGTGGTCGGATATACTTGGCTAATAAATCTTTAAATCTCTATGGTTTTGGATTTTTTGGACGACCAGTTTACTGGAATGGGAATGGTCTGACTGTTGAAGGTGTTAGAAACTATCAGACCTATCTGTATGTGGACAATTTGTACGTCCAAATTTTACAGAGATTTGGTCTACTCATCCTGGGATTAATGGTCTCAGTTCTATCTTTGACACTACTTAAAGTCATTAAGAAACGCCAGTGGATTCTTGCTCTGATTTTGATATTAATGAGTTTTCACTCTATGGTTGATGATTTGAATTTGTATCTTCATAACAATATTTTTTGGATATTGGTAGGTGTTTTAATAAACCCGGATTATCAGTTTTCTGATGAAAGCGATGAAGATCTAGGGGGACGTTCGTCTGAAAAAATTGTATAGTGAAATGGTAAGAAGTATTTAACAAGAACATAAAAGAGCATAGACTGGAAAGACGGTTTTATTTCGATTTATATAGGAGGAAAGTATGTCGGATATCAAAATCATTCAAGATAAGATTTTATCTATTTTGAAAGAGTTTATTAATATTTGCGAAGAAAATAACCTAACCTACTATGCTCTAGGTGGGACCTTGTTAGGAGCGGTACGTCATCAAGGTTTTATTCCTTGGGATGATGACATTGATATTGGCATGCCTAGGGAAGATTATGAAAAGTTTAAAAAAATAGCTTCAAATGTCTTGCCAGAAAACTACAAGTTTTTAAACGAAGATACATTAAATTATAAAAAAGCTTTCTCTGTGATCCGAGATGATTCTACAAAAATCATCATGAATTATAGTAAAGAAGAATTGGTAGAGAGTTTGTGGATAGACATTTTTCCGTTGGATGGTATGCCCTCTAATGTTTTAAAGAAAAAAATTCATTCTTTGAGATACTTGTACGCAAGGATGATGGTTCAACTCTCGCAATTCAATAGTTTGGTGAATCAGAAAAAAGAAAATCGGCCATTCATTGAAAAGATAATTATTGCTTTTGCGAATGCTGTTAATATTGAGAAGATTATTTCCTTTACATGGGCTCAGAAAAAATATTTACAAACGATAAAAAAATATTCGTTTGATGAAGCTTATGCAGGAAATTATACGGGAGCTTACAAATTAAAAGAGATAGTACCGAGTGATTACTTTGGAGAACCAGTTCTATTACAGTTTGAAGATCTTAAACTTTGTTGCCCTTGCAAATACAAAGAATATCTAACAGCCATTTACGGAGCGGATTATATGCAATTGCCGCCAGAAGATAAAAGGACTCTTCACCACTACGAGATTATATCACTGGGTGAAAATGAAGGGGAAGTGTAGTTTAAAGATGAAAAAAATCGCTTTAGTGAAATGGATTTTGGATGATTCTGGTGGCGGTGAACGAGTTGCTGTATCTTTGGCAAACGAACTTACAAAAAAGTATGAAGTTCATTTGATTGGAATTACAACAAAGCAGTCGGACCTTTTTTTTAAAATCAATTCTCAAGTAAAATACTCCAATTTTTTTGACCATAGAGTACGTTTGTCTAAGAATATTCTAAAAATCTCAAAAATGTTAAAAAAATATTTCATAGATAATGAGATAGAGGTTGCTTTTGGGATAGGGATATCCGCTAATGTATTTTTATCTTTGTCAGGAATAGGAATTTCTACTAAAGTAGTTTTGTGTGATCATACCAATTCAATTACGGATAATAGAGAATTTTCTCAGAAAGTCCAAAGATATGTTGGGACAAAGTTAGCAGATAAGATTATTACTCTCACGCAAGAAGATCGTGAAAATTATATAAAAAAATACGGCGTTCCTGAGGAAAAAGTTTGCTACATCTATAATTGGAAAGAGGCTTCTTTTTCAGATATCTCCTATAATAAAAATTCAACTAAAATCGTGACGGTTGGTCGTTTTGATTATCAAAAAGGATTTGATTATCTTGTTCAAGTCGCGAAAAAAGTGTTAGCGAAAAGGTCTGACTGGACTTGGGAAATCTACGGTTCCGGAAGTCAAGATGAAGTGGACAAAATCAGAAATTTAATCAACGAAAATGATTTACAGGATAAGTTAGTCATCAAAGGACTCGAAAAAAATCAGGATTTGATTTATGGAGATAAAGGGATTTATGTCATGACATCTCGCTATGAAGGTCTACCTTTAGTTCTACTGGAAGCTCAACAATACAACCTCCCAATTGTTAGTTTCAGATGTCCAACAGGACCAAATGAGATTGTTGAAGATGGAGTTAATGGTTATCTGATTGATTGTTATGATACCGATAAAATGAGTGATAGAATACTTGAATTGATGGAAGATTCGAACTTGCGAAGTTCCTTCTCCAGTCATGCCAAGGATAATATGGATAAATTCGATAAGGAAAAAATTCTCAAGCAGTGGATTGAACTAATTGAGACGATTTATGAGATAAGATGAAGGATTGTTTATTAACAATTGTAATGCCTAGTTATAATACTCAGGAGTACATTTCAAAAGGGCTGGAGTCTTTTCAACAAGTGCTTCCGAATGATAAAAATAAATTTGAAGTACTGGTTGTCATGGATAATCAATAATTCTGAAAGGTCGTTAAAGGAACTATATAGAAAGATTGAGTAAAGCTCATATAAATACGTTCCTACGAAAAAATTTGCCAGATTGTCTAACTTAAATTATAGGACTAACTTTGCTTTGGGAATAATTTTTAATCCGATTTTAAATAAATACTCTGAAAAAAAAGAAAAAGAGAGGGGCGTTTAAGATGTTTATCAGCATCGTTGTTCCTGTTTATAATGTTGCAGACTATCTGCATTTTGCGATAGAAAGCTTAATTAAACAGACCTATCAAAACTTTGAGATAATCCTTGTAAATGATGGTTCCACAGATAATTCTCCTATATTATGCGAAGATTATGCAAAGCAATATGAAAATATCCATGTTTTCCACAAAGAAAATGGTGGATTATCTGATGCACGTAACTTTGGAGTGGCAAAAGCCAACTCAGACTGGATTTTCTTTTTAGATCCGGATGATTATCTTGAAGCATATACTCTAGAGTTAATCGTGAAAATTCAGGAAACACACCAAGCAGACTTGATTTCAACAAAGGTAAAAGCTACTTCAAAATATAATGCTTATACTTCTTATCGATTGCAAGACTCAGACTATAAAGATTTGGCTCCGATTACAAAAGAAAAGGCTCTGGAACTAATGTTGGATGACAAAGTTGCAACGGTTTCTGCTTGTGCTAAGCTTTATCGGAAATGCATCTTGGAACGCGTTCCATTTCCAGTCGGGAAAATCTATGAGGATTTTTATGTTGTAGCAGAACATCTTGCCTTAGCTGAAAGAATCGTGATCAGTCCACTTGAAACCTACAATTACTATCGTAGGGAAGGGAGTATAGTTCGTTCAACTTTTACTGAAAAAAGATATGAGTTCTTTGAAGCTGTTGCAAAAAATGAGGAAGTTATTAAAAGAGAGTACATTCAGAGTCCAGAATTAAAGCAAGCTTTGCAAGCTAAAAAATTATTAGGTGGTTTTGTAGTAATTGGTGCAAAAGCTGACTCAGGCTTAAAAGATTTTTCAAAAGATAAAGAGTTGTTGAGAGTCGAAATGAGTGACTTGTTAAAAAATAATAAGTTATCATGGAAGATAAAACTAAAACACCTTATTTTTATTTTTAGCCCTAAATTGTATTTGTTGCTACGATAGTCTCGTACATAGATCCAATTTAATTTGCAACAAGTGTCAAAAAAATGTAGGAAAGAGGAAATATGAAAGAAGTTTTTAGAATAATTGACCATTATAAGTATGACCAGTCAAGCTTTTTGTTTTCACTGATTAATTCTAAATTGGATGACTTGAAATGAAAGTATTAAAAAACTACGCCTACAATCTTTCTTATCAGTTATTAGTGATTATACTCCCAATCATTACGACTCCCTACGTAACACGGGTCTTTTCTTCGGATGATTTAGGGACGTATGGATACTTTAATTCTATTGTCACCTACTTTATTCTCTTAGCGATGCTAGGAGTTGCTAACTATGGTACTAAGGTCATTTCAGGACATCGTAATGAGATTAAAAAAAACTTTTGGGGAATCTACTCTCTGCAATTAGGGGCAACAGTTCTTTCTCTGTCCTTATATACTCTTCTTTGTCTGACCCTTCCCTCTATGCAAAATCCGGTAGCCTACATTCTAGGCTTGAGTTTAGTTTCAAAAGGTTTAGACATTTCCTGGCTCTTTCAAGGGCTAGAAGATTTTCGAAAGATTACTGTTCGAAATATCACAGTTAAACTCGTTGGAGTCATTTCAATCTTCCTCTTTGTCAAATCTGCAAATGACCTATATCTCTATGTTTTTTTGCTAACCATATTTGAACTTTTGGGGCAACTAAGTATGTGGTTACCTGCTAGGGAGTTTATCGGTAGTTCTCATTTTAGCATAGAATATGCTAGGCATCATTTAAAGCCGGTCATATTATTATTCCTTCCTCAAGTAGCGATCTCTTTATATGTTACCTTAGATCGTACCATGCTTGGAGCCTTAGCTTCTACAAAAGATGTAGGGATTTATGACCAGGCTCTAAAATTAGTAAATATCCTTCTGACCTTGGTAACTTCCTTGGGAAGTGTTATGTTGCCTCGAGTAGCTAACTTATTAGCAACAGGAGATCATAGAGCAGTCAATAAGATGCATGAAATGTCCTTCCTCATTTATAATTTAGTGATTTTTCCAATGATGGCAGGAATTTTGATTGTGAATGATGATTTTGTTCAGTTTTTCCTTGGGCAAGACTTTCAGGATGCACGTTATGCAATTGCCATTATGATCTTCCGTATGTTCTTTATCGGTTGGACCAATATAATGGGAATTCAGATTTTAATTCCCCATAATAAAAATAAAGAATTCATGATTTCAACAACAGCTCCCGCAATAATCAGTGT
The DNA here is from genome assembly GCF_026782125.1 of Streptococcus oralis. GTDB lineage: Bacteria > Bacillota > Bacilli > Lactobacillales > Streptococcaceae > Streptococcus > Streptococcus oralis_CE. Next base: position 96,499 of record NZ_JAKUVY010000006.1, read on the forward strand.
AGGTTTGAACTTACTATTCCTTCCTAAACTGGGATATATCGGAGCAGCCATTGTTTCTGTTTCGACAGAGGCGTTGGTATGGGCGATACAATTATACTTTACCCGTAGATACCTAAAAGAAGTTCTAATTATCGGATCTTTGACAAAAATAGTCCTAGCATCAGCTATCATGTATGGCATTCTGCTAGGTTCAAAAACACTTATACAATTTTCGCCAACTATAAATGTTATAGTATTTGCAGTGCTTGGTGGAATCATTTATCTTTTTGCAATTCTATCTTTGAAAGTGGTAGATGTAAAAGAATTAAAACAAATAATTAAAAAATAATGGAGTTAACTATGTACGATTATCTTATCGTTGGTGCAGGTTTGTCTGGAGCAATCTTTGCACACGAAGCTAACAAACGTGGCAAGAAGGTGAAAGTGATTGACAAGCGTGATCACATCGGTGGAAATATCTACTGTGAAAATGTTGAGGGCATCAATGTCCACAAGTATGGTGCCCACATTTTCCATACTTCCAATAAAAAAGTATGGGACTATGTTAACCAATTTGCTGAGTTTAACAACTATATCAACTCGCCAGTGGCTAACTACAAGGGGAGTCTTTACAATCTTCCTTTCAATATGAATACCTTCTACGCTATGTGGGGGACTAAGACACCACAAGAAGTCAAGAACAAGATTGCCCAGCAAACAGCTGATATGAAAGATGTTGAGCCCAAGAACTTGGAAGAACAAGCCATCAAGTTGATTGGTCCAGATATCTATGAAAAGTTGATCAAGGGCTATACTGAAAAACAATGGGGACGTTCTGCAACAGACCTTCCGCCATTTATTATCAAGCGCCTCCCAGTGCGTTTGACCTTTGATAACAACTACTTTAACGACCGTTACCAAGGTATTCCAATTGGGGGTTACAACGTCATCATTGAAAACATGCTTGGCGATGTAGAAGTAGAGCTTGGTGTTGATTTCTTTGCCAATCGTGAAGAGCTAGAAGCATCAGCTGAAAAAGTTGTCTTTACAGGGATGATTGACCAGTACTTTGACTACAAACACGGGGAGTTGGAATACCGTAGCCTTCGTTTTGAACATGAAGTCTTGGATGAAGACAATTATCAAGGGAATGCTGTGGTCAACTATACAGAACGTGAGATTCCTTATACTCGTATCCTCGAGCACAAGCATTTCGAGTATGGTACTCAACCAAAGACGGTTATCACTCGTGAATATCCAGCTGATTGGAAACGTGGAGATGAGCCATATTATCCAATCAATGATGAGAGAAACAATGCCATGTTTGCCAAGTATCAAGAAGAAGCAGCCAAAAATGACAAGGTTATCTTCTGTGGACGTCTAGCTGACTATAAATATTATGACATGCATGTGACGATTGAACGTGCATTGGATGTGGTAGCAGAAGAACTAGGGAGTATCTAAGAACATCACAGATAAAGGGGAGAAAAGGTGAAATATTATCTGAAGGATTCATTTCTGAGTAATGAATATGAAAAGAATGCAGGAAATAAGGCACGAAATGACGTGGAAGCTATTCTAGTCTCAGAGGGTTATAAGGGGTTGGAACTCAAGGTTGAGAATTGGTATAAGATGAATTTCTTTAAAGCTCAGCAACACAAATATCGTGCGCTCAAGTCTGTCTTTGATCAGTTGGGATCTGGGGATGAATTGCTGATTCAGTTCCCGATTATCCACCATACATTTTTCATCTCACAACTCATTAAGCAGGCGCAAAATAGAGGAGTCAAATTCTATCTTGTGATCCATGATATTGAAACCTTGCGTCATGTAGGAAATTCAGCAGTGAAACTTCGTCATAAAGTGAGAAATTACTTCCAAGAGAAGGCAGCTCTTATATCAGTGGATGGCATTATCGTTCATAATGATATCATGAAAAATGCCTTGGCAATTCAAGGCATACCATCAGATAAAATGGTTAGCTTGGAGATTTTTGACTATCTGATTCCGAACTTTGAGGAAAAAAGTATTCCCCAAAAAGAAGAAGCGATTATCATCGCCGGAAATCTAATTCCAACAAAATCAGGCTATCTTTATAATTTGCCAGAACAGCCAGCCTATAATCTCTATGGAATGGGATACGATGAAAGTCGTGCATTGAAAAATACCACCTACTTTGGTTCCTTTATGCCAGATGACCTCCCAAATGCTCTTCAAGGTAGTTTTGGTTTGGTGTGGGATGGTGATAGTTCAGAAACTTGCCAAGGTTCTTTCGGAAATTACCTACGTATTAACAACTCCCACAAGGCTTCTCTTTATTTGGCTTCGGGCTTTCCTCTAGTTGTTTGGAAAGAGTCTGCCCTTGCGCATTTTGTGCTAGATAAGCAGTGTGGTATAGCGGTTGATTCTCTACATGACCTCCAAAAGGCACTAGACGATTTGACATATCAAGATTACATGGAACTGTCGGCTAATGCCAGACAAGTAGGAGTAGCGATTCGAAGTGGAGATTATCTGAAAACGGCCATTTCTAAATTGAAGTAAGAATTTGAAGCTACTTATTAATCAGTTCGTTAGAAAGGTTACGTCATTATGAAAGGTATTATTCTTGCAGCTGGTTCGGGAACGCGCCTGTACCACTTACTCGGGCTGCGTCAAAACAGCTGACGCTTATGACCACGTGACAGATCGAGCTGGTCACGACCTTCGCTATGCTATCGACGCTAGCAAACTTCGTGATGAGCTAGGATGGAAACCAGAGTTTACCAACTTTGAAGCAGGTCTCAAAGAGACAATCAAGTGGTACACAGACAACCAAGACTGGTGGCAATCTGACAAAGAAGCAGTAGAAGCTAACTATGCTAAAACGCAACAAGTGATTAAATAATCAGATACTAAAAAGCAAGAGACCTCATGGTCTCTTGCTTTTTATGTATGTCGTAATCTTTTATTATCTTATTTCTTGTTTATAAAACTCTTTAAGGGTATCTTGCCAGGTTGGAATGACGAAACCTGTCGCCTTCGCTTTGGCCAAACTCATAGTTGAGTTGAGGGGGCGTTTAGCCTTGGCAGGAAACTTGCTGGAATTTACAGGGATTACTTCGACATCACTGTCTTTAAGAATCTCGACAGCAAAGTCATACCAAGTGGAGTTTTCAGCTGCGTCATTTGATAAGTGGTAGTAGCCATACTCTTTTTGATTATCAGTCAAGTAGGTCATGAATTCGACCAAGGTTCGTGTCCAGGTTGGGAGGTCGTGTTGGTCGTTGACCACTGTGAGCGTTTTATGGGTTTGGGATAGACTTTGCATGGTAAAAACAAAGTTCTTTCCAAAGACCCAAGCAGTACGAATGATGTAATGCTGTGACGTAAGGTTTTCAACAAGTTCTTCTCCCATTCGCTTGGTACGTCCGTACTCTGTTTGCGGATCAGGTAGGTCATCGACTTCCCACTCTTGTCCGACGGGGTTCTTTCCATCAAAGACGTAGTCTGTTGAAATATAAACGAGAGTAGCTCCGTATTTCTCAGAGGCCTTGGCTACATTTTCAGTTCCAGTTACGTTTATGGCAAAATCCAGTTCTTTTCCCTCATCTTCAGCCGCATCAACAGCAGTATAAGCTGCACAATGATAGACCAGAGTTGGTTTAATCTTGGCAAAGACTTTCTCAACCATTTCAGCATTCGTGATATCCATTTCGGCCGCATCCACTGCAACCTAGTCCACATTTCGTTCATCTAGTAAATAAGGTAGTTCGGTACCGAGTTGACCATTTGCACCTGTAATTAATATCATTGTCTTCTCCTTCACTTTTCTTCTATCTAACTAATCATAGCAAAAAATGATAAAAAATCCGATTTTCGGCCCTTGTTTTGATGGTTTCTATCCGATAAGAATCTGTTTTTGAAATGAAGCTGTTTATTAGATTCTTTGAGATAGAACCTTTTTATAATTGTAAAGCGATTATTTAAACTCTTAATGTTAGCACTGTTCAGAAAAGAGAAAATTTTAGTGAATTTTACCTATTTCCTATTGCTTTCTGGTCTTTTATTTGTTATATTAAAAGTACAATTATTTTTTATTTATAACAGTTAAGCTTAGCACTTTCAGAGAAAGGAGTATTTTTTAAAAAAGAAATGTAAACGCTTACTGGAAAATGAAAGGATTTAGGAGTTCATGGATAAACGATTTTTTGAAAAACGCTGTAAGTTCAGTATTCGTAAGTTTACGCTTGGAGTAGCTTCGGTGATGATTGGAGCGACTTTCTTCGCAGCTAGCCCAGTATTGGCTGATCAAGCAAGAGTTGGTTCTACAACTAATTTGCCGAGTGAACTGGCTGATTTGGATAAGAAGGCTAGTGATGAGGGGCGCGAAGTTGACAAGGAAGCTGCCGCTCAAAATCCTGGTTCAGCTGAGACTACTGAAGGCCCACAAACAGAAGAAGAGTTGTTAGCTCAAGAAAAAGAAAAGTCAGATAAACCAAGCAATCTTCCAAAAGAACTAGAAGATAAGTTGGAAAAAGTTGAAGACAATGGGCGCGAAGTTGACAAGGATCAATTGGCCCAAGATACAGGGAAGCTCGTCCCAGAAGATGTGGCTAAGACTACCAATGGGGAATTAAACTATGGCGCGACTGTTAAGATTAAGACGCCATCAGGAGAAGGTAGCGGTATTGTCGTTGCTAAAGACCTTGTATTGACGGTTTCTCATAACTTTATCAAGGACAGCCAAGACGGCAATATCCGTAAGGTTGTGGATAATGACCAAGGGGATGGAGATATCTATAGCATCTCTTATCCAGGATTGCCAGATGTCAAGTTTAGTAAGAAAGATATCATTCATTGGGATCGTGAAGGCTACCTGAAGGGCTTCAAAAATGATTTGGCCCTTGTGAGATTGCGTACAGTTCTAGAAAATACGCCTGTTGAAGTAACTAAAAAGCCAGTTGTTAAGAAAATTGGAGATAAACTCCATGTCTTTGGTTATCCAGAAGGGAAATTGAATCCGATTGTCAATACTACAGTTGATTTTGCGGAACCATACGGAGAAGGTGTCCAAGGGATTGGTTACCAAGGAGGAAAACCGGGCGCTAGTGGTGGCGGTATCTTTGATACAGAAGGCAAACTAGTCGGTGTTCACCAAAATGGTGTAGTTGGAAAACGGAGCGGAGGCATTCTCTTCTCACCAGCTCAGCTAAAATGGATTCAAGACCACATGCAGGGAATTTCAAGTGTGAAACCAGCAGACTTGGAAGAGAAAGAAAAACCGGCTGAAGAAAAACCAAAAGAGGATAAACCTGCAGCTGCTAAACCTGAAACGCCTAAGACAGTAACCCCTGAATGGCAAACAGTAGCGAATAAAGAGCAACAAGGAACCGTCACTATTCGTGAAGAAAAGGGTGTCCGCTACAATCAATTGTCCTCGACTGCACAGAACGACAATGGCGATAAACCAGCCTTGTTTGAAAAACAAGGATTGACAGTTGATGCTAATGGAAATGCGACGGTTGATTTAACCTTCAAAGATGATTCTGAAAAGGGCAAATCACGCTTTGGTGTCTTCTTGAAATTTAAAGACACCAAGAACAATGTTTTTGTTGGTTATGACAAAGATGGCTGGTTCTGGGAGTATAAATCTCCAACCGATAGCACCTGGTATAAGGGCAACCGTGTAGCAGCACCAGAACCAGGTTCTGTAAACCGTCTTTCTATCACTCTCAAGTCAGATGGACAACTCAATGCAACGAATAATGATGAGAAACTCTTTGATACAGTCACTTTGCCAGCAGCTGTTAATGAAACTCTCAAAAATGAGAAGAAAATCGTCCTAAAAGCTGGCTCCTATAGCAATGACCGTACGGTTGTCAGCGTTAAAACAGACAATCAAGAAGGTGTAAAAGCAGATGATACTCCTGCCCAGAAAGAAACAGGTCCGGTTGTTGACGATAGTAAAGTATCTTATGACACTATCCAGTCAGCAGTTTTGAAAGCGGTAATTGACCAAGCCTTTCCTCGTGTGAAGGAATACACCTTGAATGGGCATACTTTGCCAGGACAAGTTCAACAACTTAAGAAAATCTTGGTAAACAATCACGAAATTACACCTGAAGTCACCTATAAGAAGATCAATGATACTACTGCAGAGTATTTGATGAGGCTTCGTGACGAGAAGAATTTCATCAATGCAGATATGACTGTACGCTTGCAAGTTGTGGACAATCAATTGCATTTTGATGTGACCAAGATTGTCAACCATAACCAAGTTACTCCAGGTCAGAAGATTGATGATGAAAGAAAACTTCTCTCCTCTATCAATTTCTTAGGAAACTCACTTGTGTCAGTTTCAAGCGACCAAACTGGGGCTAAGTTTGACGGGGCAACTATGTCAAACAACACTCATATCAGTGGAGATGAACATATTCCTGTAACCAATCCAATGAAAGATTTGGCTAAGGGCTACATGTATGGTTTTGTTTCTACAGATAAGCTTGCAGCAGGTGTTTGGAGTAACTCTCAAAACAGCTACGGTGGTGGTTCGAATGACTGGACTCGTTTGACAGCCTTCAAACAAACTGTTGGAAATACAAACTATGTGGGAATCCAAAGTTCTGAATGGCAATGGGAAAAAGCTTATAAAGGGATTGTATATCCAGAGTACACTAAGGAACTTCCAAGTGCTAAAGTTGTTATCACTGAAGATGCCAATGCGGATAATAAAGTTGACTGGCAAGATGGTGCCATTGCTTATCGTAGCATCATGAACAACCCTCAAGGTTGGGAAAAAGTCAAGGATATCACAGCTTACCGTATCGCGATGAACTTTGGTTCTCAAGCACAAAACCCATTCCTTATGACCTTGGATGGTATCAAGAAAATCAATCTCCACACAGATGGTCTTGGGCAAGGTGTTCTCCTTAAAGGATATGGTAGTGAAGGTCACGACTCTGGTCACTTGAACTATGCTGATATTGGTAAACGTATTGGTGGTGTTGAAGACTTCAAGGCCTTGATCGAGAAAGCTAAGAAGTATGGTGCATATCTTGGTATCCACGTTAACGCTTCTGAAACCTATCCTGAGTCTAAATATTTTAATGAAAATATTCTTCGTAAGAATCCAGATGGTAGCTACAGCTACGGTTGGAACTGGCTAGACCAAGGTATCAACATTGATGCTGCTTATGACTTGGCGCATGGACGCTTGGCTCGCTGGGAAGACTTGAAGAAAAAACTTGGTGAAGGTCTCGACTTTATCTATGTGGACGTTTGGGGCAATGGCCAATCAGGTGATAACGGTGCCTGGGCTACTCACGTTCTTGCTAAAGAAATCAACAAACAAGGCTGGCGCTTTGCGATTGAGTGGGGCCATGGTGGTGAGTACGACTCTACCTTCCAACACTGGGCAGCTGATTTGACCTATGGTGGCTACACTAATAAAGGTATCAACAGTGCTATCACGCGCTTTATCCGCAACCACCAAAAAGATTCTTGGGTTGGGGACTACAGAAGTTATGGTGGTGCAGCCAACTACCCACTTCTAGGTGGTTACAGCATGAAAGACTTTGAAGGCTGGCAGGGAAGAAGTGACTACAATGGCTACGTGACTAACCTCTTTGCCCATGATGTCATGACTAAGTATTTCCAACACTTCACTGTAAGTAAATGGGAAAATGGTACACCAGTTACCATGACCGATAACGGTAGCACCTATAAATGGACTCCAGAAATGAAGGTTGAGCTAGTCGATGCTGCAGGTAACAAAGTGGTTGTGACTCGTAAGTCAAATGATGTCAATAGCCCACAATACCGCGAACGTACAGTAACTCTCAATGGACGTGTCATCCAAGATGGTTCAGCTTACTTGACTCCTTGGAACTGGGATGCGAATGGTAAGAAACTTCCTACTGATAAGGAAAAAATGTACTACTTCAATACGCAGGTCGGTGCAACAACTTGGACCCTTCCGAGCGATTGGGCAAATAGCAAGGTTTACCTTTACAAGCTAACTGACCAAGGTAAGACAGAAGAGCAAGAACTAACTGTAAAAGATGGCAAGATTACCCTAGATCTTCTAGCAAATCAACCATACGTTCTCTACCGTTCAAAACAAACCAATCCTGAAATGTCATGGAGCGAAGGTATGCACATCTATGACCAAGGATTTAACAGTGGAACCTTGAAACATTGGACCATTTCTGGTGATGCTTCTAAGGCAGAAATTGTCAAATCACAAGGCGCAAATGAAATGCTTCGTATCCAAGGCAATAAGAGCAAGGTCAGCCTTACTCAGAAACTGACTGGCTTGAAACCAAATACCAAGTATGCGGTTTATGTTGGTGTTGATAACCGTAGTAATGCTAAGGCAAGTATCACAGTGAATACTGGCGAGAAAGAAGTGACTACCTATACCAATAAGTCACTCGCTCTCAACTACATCAAAGCTTATGCTCATAACAATCGTCGTGAAAATGCTACAGTTGACGATACAAGTTACTTCCAAAATATGTACGCCTTCTTTACAACTGGATCGGACGTATCAAATGTTACTTTGACATTGAGTCGTGAAGCTGGTGATGAAGCAACTTACTTTGATGAAATTCGTACCTTTGAAAACAATTCAAGCATGTACGGAGATAAGCATGATACAGGTAAAGGCACCTTCAAACAAGACTTTGAAAATGTAGCTCAAGGAATCTTCCCATTTGTAGTGGGTGGTGTCGAAGGTGTCGAAGATAACCGCACTCACTTGTCTGAAAAACACGATCCATATACACAGCGTGGTTGGAACGGTAAGAAAGTCGATGATGTTATCGAAGGAAATTGGTCATTGAAGACAAATGGGCTAGTGAGCCGTCGTAACTTGGTTTACCAAACTATTCCGCAAAACTTCCGATTTGAAGCTGGTAAGACTTATCGTGTAACCTTTGAATACGAAGCAGGCTCTGACAATACCTATGCCTTTGTAGTTGGTAAGGGAGAATTCCAGTCAGGTCGTCGTGGAACTCAAGCAAGCAACTTGGACATGCATGAATTGCCAAATACTTGGACGGATTCTAAGAAAGCCAAGAAAGTAACCTTCCTCGTGACAGGTGCAGAAACAGGTGATACTTGGGTAGGTATCTACTCAACTGGAAACGCAAGCAATACTCATGGAGATGCTGGCGGAAATGCCAACTTCCGTGGTTACAACGATTTCATGATGGACAATCTTCACATCGAGGAAATTACCCTAACAGGTAAGATGTTGACAGAAAATGCTCTGAAGAACTACTTGCCAACGGTTGCCATGACTAACTACACGAAAGAGTCTATGGATGCTTTGAAAGAGGCGGTCTTTAACCTCAGTCAGGCAGATGATGACATTAGCGTGGAAGAAGCGCGTGCAGAGATTGCCAAGATTGAAGCCTTGAAGAATGCTTTGGTTCAGAAGAAAACAGCCTTAGTAGCAGAAGACTTTGAAAGTTTGGATGCGCCATCTCAACCAGGTGAAGGTCTTGAGAATGCCTTTGATGGAAATGTGTCTAGTCTATGGCATACATCTTGGAATGGTGGAGATGTAGGCAAGCCTGCAACCATGGTCTTGAAAGAATCAACTGAAATCACTGGACTTCGCTATGTTCCACGTGCCTCTGATTCAAATGGAAACTTGCGTGATGTGAAACTGGTTGTCACAGATGAGTCTGGTAAGGAACATACCTTCACAGTGACAGATTGGCCAAATAACAACAAACCAAAAGACATTGACTTTGGCAAGACAATCAAGGCTAAGAAAATTGTCCTTACTGGTACCAAGACTTACGGAGATGGTGGCGATAAATACCAATCTGCAGCGGAACTCATCTTTACCCGTCCACAGGTAGCAGAAACACCACTTGACATGTCTGGTTATGAGGCAGCTTTAGCTAAGGCGCAGAAATTAACAGACAAAGACAATCAAGAGGAAGTAGCTAGCGTTCAGGCAAGCATGAAATATGCGACGGATAACCATCTCTTGACGGAAAGAATGGTGGCCTACTTCGCAGACTATCTCAACCAATTACAAGATAAGGTTGCTAAACCAGACGCTCCTACAAGCAGCAAGGGTGAGGAGCAACCTCCAGTTCTTGAAGTTCCTGAATATACAGGTCCTTACGGAACAGCTGGAGAAGAAGCGGCTGTTCATGACCTACCTGAGTTTAAGGGTGGTGTCAATGCAACAGAAGCAGCTGTACATGAGGTTCCTGAGTTCAAGGGCGGCGTTAATGCGGTTGAAGCCTTGGTTCACGAATTACCAGAATACAAGGGCGGAGCCAATGCAGTTCTAGCAGCTGCAAATGAAGTTCCTGAGTTTAAGGGTGGCGTCAATGCGGTTCAAGCCTTGGTAAACGAGAAACCAGCCTACACAGGTGTATTGGCTACTGCTGGAGATCAAGCAGCTCCAACAGTTGAAAAACCTGAGTACCCGCTCACTCCAAGCCCAGTAGCTGATACCAAAGCTCTGGAAGATAAAGAAGAGAAACTTCCTGCTACAGGAGAACATGGTTCAGAAGCAGCCCTCTTCTTAGCAAGTGTGAGCATCGCTTTATCTGCTGCGATTCTTGCGACAAAACGTAAAGAAGAGTAATGAGATTTGATTTCAGCAGTTCAAAGCAACTCGAATCAAAAAGGAACAAACAGCCGGAGAGGACCTCTTGGTTCTCTCCTTTTTCAAAGGAGAAATGATACCGCTTACTCATGTATGCGGATGAAAGGAATAGGAGAAAGATGGATAGACATTTTTTTGAGAAACGCTGTCACTATAGTATAAGAAAATTTGCAATCGGTGCAGCCTCCGTTATGATTGGTGCTAGCATCTTTGGCGCCAATATGGTTCAGGCGGCAGAAACAGCAACACCTTCAGAGACAGAGGGAAGTATCACTCATGTTCAAGCCCTGGATAAGCTACCAGATGATTTAGCCGCTGCGCTTGAAAAAGCAGATGCAGAAGCTGCAACAGAAGCAAGTCATGAAGAGACTCCAGCGACTGACGAAGGAAGCAATCCTGCAACAAGTGAAGAGGCAAAACCAGAGACAAGTCCTGTAAGTCCTAAGCCAGCAGAAACGCCGAAACCGGTTGAAACACCAAAGGCAGACAATAAACCAGCTGAAACTGCTACGCCCGCACCAAAACCAGCTGAAAAGCCAATCGAAGATAGAGAAGATGTCAACCATCTCGAAGGTGCTACTGCTCAGGCGAGCAACCATGAGACTGGTACCAACTTTACTGCGGATAAGGCTATCGACGGAGATGACAATACTCGTTGGGCTACAGACAAAGACGCACCAAAACCAACCTTCGAATTAACTCTTCCAAAAACTACTCTCATCAAGCATGTAGAAATTGACTGGGATCGTCGTCTTCGTAATGGGCAGAATGACCCTAATATCAAATCTTGGAGTCTCTACTACGCAGGTCAAGAAGATGTGGGGGCTAATGGAGAAAAACAATGGAAACTCGCTCATACCAAAACTGGAGATCCAGTTTTAGATGAGAAAGTAGATCTAGCTGAAAGTATCAAAGCTAAGTACCTCAAACTTGAGGTCAATGATTACCAAGCGGGAACAATGAACTGGAGAAATGTTGGAATCCAAGAAATTCGAGCTTATTCAAACGTTCCGGACCATAGTAAGGTAACGGATATCCGCCAAGTAACCGAACTAACAGTAGCAGAAGACGGACAGTCTCTTGTCTTACCAACTTTACCAGGGAAAGTTAGCCTTATCGGAAGCAACAAGCAAGGTGTGATTGACCTTCAAAATCATATCCATAAACCTCTGACAGATCAACGCGTTAAGGTTATGGTGCAGCAAATCAAAGACAGCCATACTTTCACTAAGGAATTTGAAGTAGTCATCAAGGGTCTACATCAGGACGAAGGTGTGGGTGTGAAACCAAAAGTAGCACCAGCTGTTCAACAATGGTATGGGAAAGAAGGCCAAACTTCTATCACTTCAGATACAGTTCTTGCGACAGGTGATTCTGGCTTTGATCAGGCAGCAACCTTCTACCAGTCAGACCTTGCTAGCCGTGGATTGGAACTAGCAACAGGTGACAAACAGGCTCAAAAACGAATCGAATTTAAAAAGGTTGAAAACAAAGGTTATGGTAAGGAAGGCTATGGCATCACTATCCAAGATGATGTGATTACCATCGAAGCTGCCACAAATACAGGAGCCTTCTATGCAACTCGTACTCTTCTTCAAATGGGAGAAACAGACCTACAAAATGGCGAAATTCGTGATTTCCCAAGTTTCAGCCACCGTGGCTTTATGTTGGATACAGGTCGTAAATTTATCCCTTATGATACTCTTGTAGACATCATGCTCAACATGGCTTACTACAAGATGAACGACTTGCAGTTGCACCTCAACGATAACTATATCTTCCTAAAGGAACACTTGGCAGGTAAGAATTTAAGTCCAGAAGAACAACTCAAGTATGTACTTGAACACGCTAAGACTGGTTTCCGTGTGGAGACAGATATTGTTGGTAAGAATGGTCAAAAATTGACATCAGATGAGCATTATACCAAGGAAGAAATGCAAAATCTGATCAAACTTGCCAAGGCCTTGCATATCAACCTAGTGCCAGAAATTGACACACCAGGTCACGCCTTGTCCTTTGTCAAAGTCCGCCCAGACCTCATGTATCAAGGTAGTTTGAGTGATTATGCTGGCAAACACAATGTTGAACGTGTTGCAATGCTCGACCTAGATAATAAATACGATGAAACGCTAGCTTTTGTCAAATCCGTCTATGACAAACTCCTCGATGGTCCAGATGCACCACTTCATGGGGTATCCACTGTTCATATTGGAACGGATGAATACTATGGCAGCAGAGAAAGCTATCGCCGCTATGTCAATGACCTTATCAAATACATTAAAGGAAAAGGCTATACCCCTCGTATCTGGGGCTCGCTCAGTGCAAAACGAGGTAAGACAGCGGTTGATTGGAACGGAGTAGAGGTTGATATCTGGAGTATCGGATGGCAACGACCAAATGAAGCCATTGCTCAGGGAGCTAAGATTATCAACATCACGGATGTGCCGACCTATAGTGTGCCAAGTGGAAGTAATAGTCAAGCAGCCTACGGGGACTATGCTAACTACGAACGTCAGTACAATAGCTGGACACCGAATGATTTTAGAACAGGTGGAGGTCCACTTCTACCAGCTTCTCATCCAAGTATCCTTGGTGGTGGTCACGCAGTTTGGAATGATAATATCGACCTTCATGAGACCGGTTTGACCTCTTATGATATCTTTAAACGCTTCTTCAAGAGCATGCAAACCACTGCGGAGCGCACTTGGGGATCTGACCGTGCAGCTGCGACCTTTGCAGAACGTACCCTACCAACTAGCCCTTATGCGCCACAGTCAAATCCTGATAAAGAGATTGATCAAAGCGACTTGTTTACTATCAATCCTGAAACAGTCAAGAACTATGCAAGTAAGAAAGTGAAGGCAAGCGAACAGGGATTGGCTTTTGAGAAAGATAGCAGTATCGAAGGCTTGGCTGGTGATGTTGGTCCAAGTCACGTCTTGAAGTTTGATGTAACTGTCACTGGAGACGGAGAACAAACCTTCTCAGCAAGTGGGGATAACCGTATCTATCTAGCTGATAAAGACGGCTATCTTGCTTACCAGTTTGAACAGTTCCATATCCAATTCAATAAAAAACTTGAAAAGAACAAACGTTATCAAATCTCTATCGTGACCAAACCACAATCTACAGAAGTCTATGTGGATGGTGAAAAGATTGAGCGTATTGCAAATCCAGCCCACCCTCGCTTTGCCCACAATAGCTTGGTACTACCGCTTGAAAGCATCGGTGGTTTCAAAGGAATCTTGCATAGTGCAGAGTTGTCAGACAAACCATTTGTAAATCCTCGCTTGATTTCAAATGATAAGATTACTGCAACCGCAAGCAGTCAGCAACTTCCAGGAAACGCGACTGAAGGCGCTGTTGAAAAGGCCTTTGACAATGATCCAAATACCTTCTGGCATACTAAGTGGACTGGTGACACTGCGCCATACACCCTTACTATGACCTTGAAAGAAGCAGAAAAAGTCAATGGCTTGACGTATCTCCCACGTCCAGGTGGTGGAAATGGTGTCGTGACGCGCTACGAAATCTACGCACAAAAAGATGGCCAAATGGTCAAGGTTTCAGAAGGAAGCTGGGACAACAACGCCCAAGAAAAAACAGTCAACTTTGCGGCGGTACATACAAACAAGATTGAGTTGAAAGTATTGGAAGGCGTTGGTGGCTTTGCAAGTGCAGCTGAAGTTCATTTATTGAAACCTGTCAGAGAAAAGCAAGAAACGCCTGCACCAAGTCAACCAGAAAAACCAACTACACCTGAAAAACCAAAAGTAGACCAAACCGGTGATGGAACAGTTGAATTGGCAGATCAATTCACTGCAAGTAAACCAGCTAGCGAAGACAGCATTGCAGCTGCTAGCAAGAGCGCAGACTATCTCAAGAAAGAGTACAAGGTCTTCCCAACTCCACAAAAAGTGACTTATGGAGAAGGTGTCACAGCTCTTCGTAAGCAAGTCAATCTGGTCATGGGCGATCAACTCGATATCTATACTCGCAATCGCTTGAAGAGTGTCTTGCAGGACAATCAAGTATCTTATACAACTGGTAAGGCAGCAATCGCTGGCGCAACCAATATCTATCTTGGAGTGCATGGACAAGGTTCACAAGCAGAGCAAAACTTGTCCAATGTTTCAGCAGGTCTCTTTGACAAGATTGACGCCTATGTCTTGAGTATCAAGGATAATTCGATTTCTATCGTCGGAAAAGACACTGATGCAGTCTTCTATGGTTTGACAACTTTGAAACACATGCTCAAGGAAAGCCAAGTGCCAGTCCTTCGAAATGTGACAGTAGAAGATTACGCAGAACTCAAGAACCGTGGTTTCATCGAAGGTTACTATGGAAATCCATGGTCGAATGCCGATCGTGCAGAGCTCATGCGTTATGGTGGCGATTTGAAATTGAACCAATACTTCTTTGCACCAAAAGATGATCCATACCACAACAAGAAATGGCGTGAACTCTATCCAGAAGAAAAACTAGCTGAAATCCGTGAACTCGCTCGTGTCGGAAATCAAAGTAAAACTCGCTATGTCTGGACTATCCATCCATTCATGAACAACCGCATCCGCTTTGGCAATGAAGCGCATTACCAAGAAGATTTGGCAACCATCAAGGCTAAATTTACCCAGTTGATGAAAGTAGGTGTCCGTGAATTTGGTATCCTTGCAGATGATGCTCCAAGCCCAGTCGGAGGCTACAATAGCTACAACCGCTTGATGCAAGATATGACCAAGTGGTTGACTGAAATGCAGGGAACTTACAGCGGTCTTCGTAAAGAAATGATTTTTGTTCCTGGACAGTATTGGGGTAATGGACGTGAAGATGAGTTGAAATCCCTCAATGAAAATCTCCCAAGTTCAACATCCATGACCTTGACGGGTGGTAAGATTTGGGGTGAAGTCTCTGAAAGCTTCCTTTCAACTCTCAAGAACAATCTATCCGCAGGTGGCAAGACCTATCGCCCAGTTTCACTTTGGATTAACTGGCCTGTAACAGATAACTCTAAACAACATTTAATTCTAGGTGGTGGTGAGAAATTCCTTCATCCAAATGTGGATCCAAGCTTGCTATCTGGTATCATGTTGAACCCAATGCAACAGTCTGAACCATCTAAGATTGCCCTCTTTTCAGGAGCTCAATACTCATGGAAACAGTGGAAATCAGAAGAAGAAGCTAAGAAAATCAATGATATTGCCTTCAACTTTGTAGAAAATGGTCATTTTGAAGATAGCAAGGTATCAGCAGCCTTCCGCGAACTTGGTAAGCACATGATCAACCAAAACATGGATACTCGTGTCGTCAAACTAGAAGAATCGGTAGACTTGGCTCCAAAATTGACAGACTTCATGACTAAGCTCAAAGCAGGTCAGGATGTGACTGCCGAACGTACAGCCTTGCGTGCAGAATTTGCCAAGATTAAAGAAGCAGCCGAACTTTACAAAGCATCGGGTGACCAAAAGATGGTTGCGCAAATCCACTATTGGTTGGATAATGCAATTGACCAAATGAATGCTCTCGATGCCTTCCTTACAGGAACTGAAGCCATGGCTACAAACGATGCAGCCAAACTCTGGGATAGCTACTATAAAGGTTTGAAATTGTACGAACAGTCTCAAACTCATACCTTCCATTATGTAGACCATCTTGAAAAGGCTGAGTTGGGTGTTCAACATATCCGTCCATTTATCCTATCCTTGAAAGAAGTTCTAGCGTCTGAAGTTCAAAAAGTCTTGCACCCAGACCAAATCATCAGCACCTTTATCACCAATCGAACAGGTGTAGAAGGTGGTTTGGCAGAAGTAACGGATGGCGATTTGGCAACTCATGCGCTTATTAAATCACCAAACAGCATCAAGACAGGTGATTATATCGGTATGAAATTCAACAAGCCGGTATCAATCCAAACCTTGACCTTTGCAATGGGAACGCAGGCAAATCCACGTGATACCTTTAGTAAGGCAGAAGTGCAGTATCAAGATGAAAATGACAACTGGGTAACCTTGAAAGAGCCAAGCTATGTCGGAAATGAATCCCTTCTTAAGTTTGAGAATCTCACTATCAAGGCTAAAGCAGTTCGTATGATTGCGACCGAGGATCGTGAAAATACCTGGTTTGCAGTTCAGGAAATTGCAGTCAACCGTCCAGTTGAAAAAGCTCGTAGCCAACAAGCAACGACAGTTAGTCTAAGCTCAAACTTAGTTTACAAACTAAATACTTCAGCTCGTCAAATCACTGATGGCAAGGACAATACAGAAGCCATGATGGCAAACGCTGACGGTAGCAATACCACTCCAGTAGATGCTTGGGCACAACTTGACCTCGGTGAAGTCAAGTCAGTCACTAAAGTTCGCCTTCGCCAAGGAACGGGTGATAAGCTTGCTGCAGGTGTACTTGAGTACTCTACAGATGGAACTGCATGGCAAGAGTTGGATCGCCTATCAGGAGAGCAAACCAAGGAAGTGACCAGAGCTATCAATGCTCGTTACATCCGAGTACGCAATACCAAGGCTCTCGACCTCTGGTGGCGTATCCAGGATTTCTCTGTTGAGACACGTTCTGGAAATAGTGAGTTAACAGACACCAACGTCGATGCCTTGAAGGAAACACCGGTAGTGGATAGCTTGGGCAGTTACGAGCTTCAAATTCCAGCTGGAACCAAACTCCCTGCTCATAGCTATCTAGGAATGAAGCTTGACCGTATCCATCAGGTCAAGAGCATCCAGCTCCAAGGCCAAGCCAACCCTGCTCTTAGTCTAGAGTACTCTGCAAACGCTCAAGAATGGCTACCAGCGAGCCAGTTGACTGATAGATCTGCAGCAAGCCACTTAGTACGTTATGTGCGTCTGGTCAATAAAACAGATCAGGAGCAAGCTATTACAGCGACTTCTCTCCTTGTGACGACTAAAGAAGTGCAACCAACCAAATTGGAATCAACTTCAATGGGAATTCACCCAGCATATGGTAGCAATGATGTTCGTAAACTGAACAACCTAGATCAATTATTTGATGGTGTTTACAACAACTTCGTTGAGTTTTCAGACTATGCTCGTAAAGATGGTCATGTGACCTTGAAACTTGGCAGCGAACGCACTATCAAGAAGATTAGAGCCTACATCCAAGACGGAACTCAAAACTACCTTCGTGATGGTAAGATCCAAGTCAGCCAAGATGGTAAAACTTGGACAGATGTCGTGACAGTAGGAGATGGTGTAGCCAATAGCCAACACGATGATTCATTGACAGATGGTTGGACACATGATTCTAAGATGCCAGGAAATCGCTACATAGAGGGTGAATTGACGACACCAGTCAAAGCTAACTATCTTCGTGTCCTCTATACAGCGGATTATGATGCCCGTTTTGTAGGATTTACAGAATTGGTTATCAACGATGGTGAGTTTGTCAAACCAATCAATGATCCAACAGTAGAAGGAAGTAGTGGAGAAAGCCAAGGCAACCTTTATAATAATCTTGTAGACGGCAAAGTCTTGACCAGCTACAAGTCTGAAAAAGAGAAGGGCGAGTTGGTTTATCACTTGTCTGAGCCGACCAATGCTAACCACCTTCGTCTTGTTTCTAGTCTTCCTGAAGGAGCGAAAGCACGTATTCTTGCTAGAACACTCAAGGATGGTCAAGACAGTTGGACAGACCTCGGTACCATTACATCTAGTCTCCAAACTTTTGCTATCCGAAATGGCGGCTCTCTTCTAGACGTCAAATTAGTCTGGGAAGGTGGCAAGGCTGAGTTTTATGAATTGGCAAGCTTCCATCAAGAATTAACAGAAGAACCGCTCCAATCAAGCAAGGGTGAAGAGCCAGCACCTGTTCTTGAGGTTCCTGAATTCACAGGTGGTGTCAATGCAGTTGAAGCCTTGGTACATGAGCTTCCAGAGTACACAGGCCCAGTAGCAACAGTAGGCGACCAAGCCGCTCCAATAGTAGAGAAACCTGAGTTCAAGGGCGGTGTCAATGCAGTTGAAGCCCTAGTACATGAACTTCCAGAGTACACAGGCCCAGTAGCAACAGTAGGTGACCAAGCTGCTCCGACAGTAGAGAAACCTGAGTTCAAGGGCGGTGTCAATGCTGTTGTGGCACTGGTACATGAGCTTCCAGAATACACAGGTCCATTATCGACAGTAGGTGATCAAGCTGCTCCAGCAGTAGAGAAACCTGAGTTTAAACTTAGCTCATTTGCTTCAGATGAAGATAAGACACCGGCACCGGATCTAAAACAAGAAGTGACGAAGCAAGAAACTGCTGAACAAAGCTTGCCAGCAACAGGTGAGAGCCAATCTGACACAGCTCTCTTCCTTGCAGGTGTTAGCCTAGCACTATCTGCTCTCTTTGTAGCAAAAACAAAGAAAGACTAGTATTTCGTAAAACCTCTTAACAAGATTACGAAATCCGTTTCCTATCTTTCCCAATGAGGTTTATAGTACAGAAAAAGCCTAAGAAGATGTCTTCTCAGGCTTTTGTTAAGCACATAAATGCAATAGTGCTATGAAAAAATCACCCAGAAAAATCTGGGTGATAAATGTTATGGTTGTGCTGGTTGAGGATTCTGATTTTGGTTCTGGTTTTGTTGACCAGGGGTTGTATTTGGTTGCTGGTTATTGGTATTATTGTTTGCACTATTATTCGTGCTTGGAGTAGTTGAACTTGACTGTGAAGTTGAACTTTCTGATGTCGAGCTCGAACTTTCAGGTGTTGGGGCCTGTTGCGGAGTAGGAGCAGTCCATGCAGAACGAGCACCGTTTTTAAAGACGAACTCACCACTTCGATAGAGGCCTTCTGGCATAGTCCAGTCGCCAGGGTTGTTATCCTCAGACAGATAAGTCATCATTGAACGGTAAACCTTAGCAGCAACATAGAAGCCATCACCAACGATAGGAGTAAGGCGGTTTGAGTAACCAGTCCAAACGGCCATTGAATATTTACGAGTATACCCAACGAACATTTCGTCAGGAGCAACATAACCAGTGTTCTTGACGTAGTTTTCAATCTCATCATCCGTGTAGTTTGATGTACCAGTTTTACCAGCTTGTGGCAACCATGGGAGGTATGCCCCACGACCAGTTCCATATGCCAGGACAGTTTTCATCATATCCGTCATCATATAGGCTGTCGTCTCTTTCATGGCACGAGTACCAGGATCAGAGAATTCTTTTGAACTGCCATCACTGAAGACAATTTTGTTGATATACATCGGCTTGCGGTAGATACCACCGTTAGCAAAAGCTGCGTAAGCAGCAGCCATCTTTTCGCTACTTGCTCCATACTTTTTGTTAGATTCAGCTGTATTACTTGAAATGGCATTTGCATAGTGCATATCTGGATAGTCAATACCAAGTCCATTTAGGAAGGTTTTGGCTCTGTCTAAACCAACTTTATTCAAGGTTTCTACAGCTGTAACGTTCCGAGATTGTTGGAGAGCATATTGGATGGTGATATTTCCAAAATAACTTCTATCCCAGTTGTAAACAGGGGTATCTGTTCCAGGATAGTTATAAGGAACATCATGTACAATCGAAGCAGTTGAATCGTAGATGTCATACTCCAAGGCAGGAGCATAGTCTGTGATTGGCTTCATGGTAGAACCCCAGTCACGGTTGGTTTCAACAGCTTGGTTGATTCCGAAGGAAACATTGCTTGATTGGTGACGAGAACCTAACTGAGCAATAACTTTCCCGTTTGTCACATCCACAATCGTTGAAGCTACTTGCATTTCATCATCAGGATAGTTGACATACTCGTCGGTATTGTAGATATCCCAGAGATGTTGTTGAACTTTAGGATCAACGTTGGTGTAGACGTCCATACCAGTTGTTAAGAGGTTGTAGCTTGTTTCTTGTTCGACTTGATCGATTACCTCTTTGAGATAGTTGTCCATGTATGGAGGATAACTATTAGCCGATTTTAGACTTTGAAGTCCATCTGTAATCGGAGTATTAATCGCTTTTTCATATTGCTCAGCTGAAATGTAACCTTGCCCCTTCATCTCAGAGAGGACGAGATTACGACGTTCTTGAGCGGCTTCTGGATGCGAGTATGGATCATACTGGTTTGGAGCCTGAGGCATACCAGCAAGGAGAGCCAGTTGAGGAATACTTAAATCTTTGAGATCCTTGCCATAGTAACTTTGGGCAGCTGTCTGCATTCCATAGTTACCGTTTGACATGTAAACCTTGTTGATGTAGTAGGTCAAGATCTCTTGTTTAGTCGCTTTTTGTTCTAGCTGAACGGCTAACCAAGCTTCCTGGGCCTTACGAGAAAGAGTCTGATCAGAAGTTGACGTAGAGAAATAAGTTAACTTGATCAACTGCTGTGTCAAGGTTGAAGCTCCTTGCAGACCTCCACCACCACGAAGGTTTCGGAGGGTAGCACCTAGGATACGGATCGTGTCAATTCCTCGGTGATTAAAGAAGCGATGGTCCTCAATCGAAACAATAGCGTTGACCAAATCGGTCGGTATTTCGTTTGCTTGGGCATTGACCCGACGTTCCGATCCAAGATCAGCGATAAGCTCGTCATTGCTATCATAGATCTTACTTGACGTTGTAGCAACTAGTTTACTTTCAGAAAGTTCTGGAGCCTTGCTAACATAGTAGAGGAAGAGACCTCCACCAAGCATTACAGCTGCGATAAATACAGTTAAGAGACTGATACTGACATACTTAGCTATTCGCAGAAAAGTTTGTTTGTTCATCTTGTTTTACCACCTAGTAAATGTTCTTTGATAATGTCGAGGTAGGGAATTTGAGGAAAGGCCCCAGGCTCAATCCTATATCCATTTTCTCGAATATATCCAAGTGGCATTGACTTCTGTCCCTTATCTTGATGATAGAAACGGATGAGGTCAATAGCCGGCAATAAGTAGGTTTCTTGCTGAGAAGAAAAGTGAAGGAGTACAAAGCAGATTCCTTGCTGGGCAAGGACTTGTTCCATATGCTGGATCTGATGGAGATGAAAATTCTTCATCGGTATCGCATGTTTTTGCCTGGTTTCCTTTGCTTCAAAGTCGATGTAGTATCCATCATAAACCCCTGAATAGTCAGTAGTTGAGGCTTGTCTAAAGTAGGCTTCAACAATCTTGGCACGACTTCGTTGGGGATAGTCGACACGTACGATTTGGATAGGAGTCGGTTTCTTGTGAATAACAGCTACCCCATGCGACAAATAGTAGTCGTTCGTAGCATTGATCATCTTTTCAAAAGACATTCCCCGATTTGCGAAATTTTTAGTTTGTGATAGGGGTGCTTGTCTCTTTTGAGATGAAATTTTATGTGGATAGTTGACCATAATTCTCCTTATTGGTACAATAACATCACTCTATTATATCATAAATTTACAAAGAAAGGGTTAAAAATGACATCAGCCTTGATTTTAGGCTATTCAGCCTTCGACCTTGGTCTCTTTAATGACAAGGATATTCGCGTTGATATTATCAAAACAGCCATTCGGAGAGACCTGGAACGTCTAGCAGAGGATGGGGTGAACTGGCTTGTTTTTACAGGGACTTTGGGCTTTGAGTACTGGGCGCTTCAGGTGGCGAAAGACATGAAGGCAGACTATGGATTTCAACTGGCGACCATTTTTGATTTTGAAACCCATGGCAGTAACTGGAATGAAGCAAATCAAGCGAAATTGAGTGAGTTCAAGCAAGTTGATTTTGTCAAATACGCCTATCCACAATATGAGCACAAGGGACAATTACGTGATTATCAGAAATTTCTGCTGGAAAATACAGATACTTGTTACCTTTTTTACGACGAAGAAAACGAAACCAAGTTACGATATTTTTACCAAATGATGAAAAATCAAGCGGACTATGTTACAAGAAGATTAACATTTGAGGACTTGAATGAAATAGTAGAAAATTTTTCTGAAAAGTAAGCCTTTGACCTTGATTTTTACTTGTCTTTTTTTATATAATAATACTAGTAACCCAGAATGGAGAGAGACATGGCAAGTATTATATTTTCAGCGAAAGATATTTTTGAACAAGACTTCGGACGTGAAGTTCGTGGATACAGCAAAGCAGAGGTAGATGAATTCCTAGACGATGTGATTAAGGATTATGAAACCTACGCAGCTTTGGTCAAATCCCTTCGTCAAGAGATTGCTGATTTGAAGGAAGAATTATCTCATAAACCACAGGTAGCGCCAACTCAACCAGACTCTATTGAAGTAACAGCTTCTACCTCAATGACAAACTTTGATATTTTGAAACGCTTAAATCGTCTCGAAAAAGAAGTATTTGGTAAGCAAATCTTAGACAACCAAGATTTATAATTGACTAAGGAATGAGTGCAATTTTTGGATAATCGCGTGAAGAGGTTCTCTTTTCATGAGGAAAGTCCATGCTAGCACAGGCTGTGATGCCTGTAGTGTTTGTGCTAGGCGAATCCATAAGCCTAGGGACGAGAAATCGTTACGGCAGTCGAAATGGCTAAGTCTTCGGATAGGTCAGAATAGGCTTGAAAGTGCCACAGTGACGGAGTCTTTCTGGAAACAGAGAGAGTGGAACGCGGTAAACCCCTCAAGCTAGCAACCCAAATTTTGGTCGGGGCATGGAGTGCACGGAAACGAACGTAGTACTCTGACTGCTAGCAGCTTTATGCTGTTAGCGGTAGACAGATGATTATCGAAGGAAGTGATCCTAGTCACTTCTGGAACAAAACATGGCTTATAGAAAATTGCATATAGGTTGGGGCTGAGAAATCTTTCTCAACCTCATTTTTTAAAGTGAACAAGAGAAAGGTCTTGCAAGACTAGAAATGAAAGAACAATTTAATTTAATCGCAACTGCTGCGGCGGGGCTTGAGGCTGTCGTTGGACGTGAGGTGCGAGACCTTGGTTATGATTGCCAGGTTGAAAATGGGCGTGTCCGCTTCCAAGGAGATGTGAAGGCAATCATTGAGACCAATCTTTGGCTTCGTGCAGCGGATCGCATCAAGATTGTAGTCGGAAGTTTTCCAGCTAAGACTTTTGAAGAGCTTTTTCAAGGCGTTTTTGCTCTAGATTGGGAAAACTATCTCCCGCTAGGAGCACGTTTCCCGATATCAAAGGCAAAATGTGTGAAGTCTAAACTCCACAACGAGCCCAGTGTTCAGGCTATTTCCAAGAAGGCTGTTGTGAAGAAATTACAAAAACACTATGCCCGTCCAGAAGGAGTTCCCTTGATGGAAACTGGTCCCGAGTTTAAGATTGAAGTATCTATCCTGAAAGATGTGGCAACTGTCATGATTGACACGACAGGCTCCAGTCTCTTTAAACGTGGTTATCGTACGGAAAAGGGTGGAGCACCGATCAAAGAAAATATGGCAGCGGCCATTTTACAACTCTCTAACTGGTATCCAGACAAGCCCTTGATTGATCCGACCTGTGGTTCAGGAACTTTCTGTATCGAGGCGGCTATGATTGCCAGAAAGATGGCACCAGGCCTTCGCCGTTCCTTTGCTTTTGAGGAATGGAACTGGGTCAGTGATCGGCTAATCCAAGAAGTTCGCACAGAGGTGGCTAAGAAAATTGATCGTGAACTGGAACTGGACATTATGGGCTGTGATATAGATGCTCGCATGGTGGAAATTGCTAAGGCAAATGCTCAAGCAGCAGGCGTCGCAGGTGATATCACCTTTAAGCAAATGCGGGTACAGGACTTACGCACAGACAAGATTAATGGCGTTATCATTTCCAATCCACCATATGGGGAACGCTTATCTGATGATGCAGGAGTTACCAAGCTCTATGCTGAGATGGGACAAGTCTTTGCACCACTGAAAACGTGGAGTAAGTTTATCCTGACGAGTGACGAAGCTTTTGAAAGCAAGTACGGAAGTCCAGCGGATAAAAAGCGAAAACTCTATAACGGGACCTTAAAAGTGGATTTGTATCAATACTTTGGTCAGCGTGTGAAACGCCAAGAGGTAAAATAGAAAGGTGAACTCATGAGTAAGAAAAGACGTGATCGTCATAAAAAAGGACATCAAGAACCACAATTCGACTTTGACGAAGCAAAAGACTTGACTGTTGGTCAAGTCATTCGTAAGAATGAAGAGGTTGAAGCAGGAGTATTGCCTGAGGACAGTATCTTAGACAAATACATCAAACAGCACCGTGAAGAAATCGAAGCCGACAAGTTTGAAACTCGTCAGTTTAAAAAAGAAGAACTGACTTCTACTCAAAATCTAGAGGAAATGATCCAAGAAGTTCGTGAATCAAGTGAACCTTCTAATCAGGTAGACGATTCAGACGTGGTTGCTGAAGAATCTATTGAAGAGATAGAAGAAGAGACTACTCAGTTTGTTCCACCACTTCAAGATGAAGAAAGTGCTGAAATAGAGCCTCTCGTTTTAACAGAAACAGAGCCCAAGGAAATAAATGAGGAACGAGAAGAGGAGACCTATACACCTCTATCACGTTCGGCTCAAACAGAACCTGAAACAGGCTCTAAGAAGAAAGGTGTCATCATCATTGCTTCGGTAGTAGCTGCAATCCTTGTGCTTGCTGGAACATATTATGTCTACCGCCAAGTATCTCGTTCAAACCAAGAAATCCAGTCTTCTCAAGCAGCCTCTTCGGATGATAAAGGGACACAAACAGCTTTGAAAGACTTCAATGATCTCTATGATACTTTCTATACGGATGCCAATAAGACAGCTCTGAAAAACAGCCAGTTTGATAAATTGAGCCAACTGAAAACCTTGCTAGATAAGTTAGAAGGTAGCCGTGATTATACACTAGCTAAGTCAAGATATGATAGCCTAGCAACTCAAATCAAGGCCATTCAAGATGTTAATGCCCTCTTTGAAAGCCCAGCTATTACGGACGGAGTCTTGGATACCAATGCAAAAGTCAAAGCAGACGCTAAATTTACAGAAATCAAGACAGGCAACACAGAACTAGACAAGCTCTTGGATAAGGCCATTAGTCTTGGCAAGAGCCAACAAACCAGTGCTTCCAGCTCAAGTTCAAGCTCTAGCACGAGTCAAGCAAGCTCAAGCTCAGCTACAGAAAGCAATGCAAGCAGTACGACCCCTTCAACAAGCACCACGGCACCAGTTAGAGATACAAATGGTGGTTTGTCTGGCGATGGGGTTAATCTTCAAAGAAGTGCTAGTCGTGTACCGTACAACCAATCAGCTGTAGACGATAGCAACAACCCTGCTTGGACGTTTGCGGATGGTGTATTGGAACAAATCCTAGCAACATCACGTGCTCGTGGCTATATCACTGGAAATCAATACATCCTAGAACGTGTCAATATCGTAAACGGAAATGGTTATTACAACCTTTACAAACCAGATGGAACCTATCTCTTCACCCTCAACTGTAAGACGGGTTACTTTGTAGGGAATGGTTCTGGTCACGCTGATGGCTTGGACTACTAGGAGACCGTTACAAAATTCTTTCCTTTCATAGGTAAAAATGATAAAATAAAACATATTAAACAAGAGGAGTGTCACATGACAAAAGCTAACTTTGGTGTCGTAGGTATGGCCGTAATGGGTCGTAACCTTGCCCTAAATATCGAATCTCGTGGCTATACAGTTGCCATTTACAACCGTAGTAAAGAAAAAACAGAAGATGTCATTGCTTGCCATCCTGAAAAGAACTTTGTGCCAAGCTATGACGTGGAAAGCTTTGTAAACTCAATCGAAAAACCTCGTCGTATCATGCTCATGGTTCAAGCTGGACCTGGTACAGACGCAACTATCCAAGCCCTTCTTCCACACCTTGACAAGGGTGATATCTTGATTGACGGAGGAAACACTTTCTACAAAGATACCATCCGTCGTAACGAAGAGTTGGCTAACTCAGGCATCAACTTTATCGGTACTGGGGTTTCTGGTGGTGAAAAAGGTGCCCTTGAAGGTCCTTCTATCATGCCAGGTGGACAAAAAGAAGCCTACGAATTGGTCGCTGATGTTCTCGAAGAAATCTCAGCTAAAGCACCAGAAGATGGCAAACCATGTGTGACTTACATCGGTCCTGATGGAGCTGGTCACTATGTGAAAATGGTCCACAACGGTATCGAGTATGGTGACATGCAATTGATCGCAGAAAGCTATGACCTCATGCAACACTTGCTCGGTCTTTCTGCAGAAGATATGGCTGAAATCTTTACTGAGTGGAACAAGGGTGAATTGGATAGCTACTTGATTGAAATCACAGCTGATATTCTTGGACGCAAAGACGATGAAGGTCAAGATGGCCCAATCGTAGACTACATCCTTGATGCCGCAGGTAATAAGGGAACTGGTAAATGGACTAGCCAATCAGCTCTTGACCTTGGTGTGCCATTGTCACTGATCACTGAATCAGTATTTGCGCGTTACATCTCTACATACAAAGAAGAGCGTGTACATGCTAGCAAGGTCCTTCCAAAACCAGCTGCCTTCAAATTTGAAGGTGACAAGGCTGAGTTGATTGAAAAGATCCGTCAAGCCCTTTACTTCTCAAAAATCATTTCTTACGCACAAGGTTTCGCACAATTGCGTGTAGCTTCTAAAGAAAACAACTGGAACTTGCCATTTGCGGACATCGCATCTATCTGGCGTGATGGCTGTATCATCCGTTCTCGCTTCTTGCAAAAGATTACAGATGCCTACAACCGCGATGCTGATCTTGCTAACCTTCTCTTGGATGAGTACTTCTTGGATGTTACTGCCAAGTACCAACAAGCAGTGCGTGATATCGTAGCTCTTGCTGTTCAAGCTGGTGTACCAGTGCCAACTTTCTCAGCAGCTATTACTTACTTTGATAGCTACCGTTCAGCTGACCTTCCTGCTAACTTGATCCAAGCGCAACGTGACTACTTTGGTGCCCACACTTACCAACGTAAAGACAAAGAAGGAACCTTCCACTACTCTTGGTATGACGAAAAATAAGTAGGTCTGCCATGGGGAAACGGATTTTATTACTTGAGAAAGAACGAAATCTAGCTCATTTTCTCAGTCTGGAACTCCAAAAAGAGCAATACCGTGTTGATCTGGTCGAGGAGGGGCAAAAAGCCCTCTCCATGGCTCTCCAGACAGATTATGACTTGATTTTACTGAATGCTCGTCTGGGGGATATGACGGCCCAGAATTTTGCAGAGAGGCTAAGTCGGACAAAACCTGCCTCAGTAATCATGGTCTTGGACCATCGCGAAGAATTGCAAGACCAGATTGAGACAATCCAGCGCTTCGCCGTTTCTTACATCTATAAGCCAGTGATTATTGATAATCTAGTAGCTCGTATTTCAGCGATTTTCCGAGGTCGGGACTTTATCGACCAACACTGTAGTCAGATGAAGGTCCCAACGTCTTACCGCAATTTGCGTATGGATGTAGAACATCATACCGTTTATCGTGGCGAGGAGATGATTGCTCTGACGCGCCGTGAGTATGACCTCTTGGCTACTCTCATGGGAAGCAAGAAAGTCTTGACTCGTGAGCAGTTATTGGAAAGTGTTTGGAAGTACGAAAGTGCAACAGAAACCAATATCGTGGATGTTTATATCCGTTATCTACGTAGCAAGCTTGATGTAAAAGGTCAAAAAAGCTACATTAAAACCGTGCGTGGTGTTGGTTACACCATGCAAGAATAGAAAAGCAGTTGCAGTTTTGTAACTGCTTTTTTTGAGAAGTTTCTATATATTGACATACAGTAAAGTCTTTGCTACAATCAGTTATGGAGGAAAAATCTAATGAAATTTTTGAAAAAAATGATGCAAGTCGCACTAGCAACATTTTTCTTTGGTTTGCTAGCTACAAATACTGTATTTGCGGATACCACAGGTGGCCAATTTGTTGATAAGGATAATAGAAAATATTATGTAAAAGATGATCATAAAGCAATCTATTGGCATAAAATAGACGGTAAAACTTACTATTTTGGTGATAGAGGAGAGATGGTTGTCGGTTGGCAATACGTAGAAATTCATGGAACAGGTTATCGTGATAATTTATTTAATAATCGTCCAGTCTTAGAAATTGGCCTTCAACAGAAGTGGTACTATTTTGGACAAGATGGTGCTTTGCTAGAACAAACAGATAAACAAGTACTAGAGGCAAAAACGTCTGAAAATACAGGAAAAGTATACGGTGAACAATATACTCCATCTGCTGAAAAGAGAACTTATTATTTTGATAATAATTATGCTGTAAAGACAGGCTGGACTTATGAAGACGGCAATTGGTATTATTTAAATAAGCTAGGAATTTCTGGCGATGATTCTTACAATCCACTACCAATTGGTGAAGTTGCTAAGGGTTGGACTCAAGATTTCCATGTTACTTTTGGCATTGATAGAAGCAAACCTGCTCCATGGTACTACTTAGATCCAACAACTGGCATCATGCAAACAGGTTGGCAACATCTTGGTAATAAATGGTACTATCTCCGTTCATCAGGAGCCATGGCGACTGGCTGGTATCAGGAAGGTACCACTTGGTATTATTTAGACCAACCAAATGGCGATATGAAAACTGGTTGGCAAAACCTTGGGAACAAATGGTACTATCTCCGTTCATCAGGAGCCATGGCAACTGGTTGGTATCAGGAAGGTTCAACTTGGTATTATCTAAACGCAAATAATGGTGACATGAAGACAGGCTGGTTCCAGGTTAATGGCAAATGGTACTACGCTTATAGTTCAGGTACTTTAGCAGTGAATACGACTGTAGAAGGCTATTTTGTCAACTATAATGGCGAATGGGTTCAATAATGAAAGAGGCGATTGTGAAGGAAACAATCGCTTTTTTTGTGAAAATATAATAAAATAGATAGAAGGAAATACTACTGTATGAAATGAGACGGTCTTTTCGTCTGGTTAAAGGAAAACATGACAAAAAAAGTTGGTGTCGGTCAGGCACATAGTAAGATTATTTTAATAGGGGAGCATGCGGTAGTCTACGGCTATCCTGCTATTTCTCTGCCTCTCTTAGAGGTGGAGGTGACCTGCAAGGTGGTCCCTGCTGAAAGTCCATGGCGTCTTTATGAGGAGGATACCTTATCCATGGCGGTGTATGCCTCGCTGGAGTATTTGGATATCAAAGAGGCCTGCATTCGCTGTGTGATTGACTCGGCTATTCCTGAAAAACGAGGGATGGGTTCGTCAGCGGCTATCAGTATAGCAGCCATTCGAGCTGTTTTTGACTACTATCAAGCCAACCTGCCTCATGATATACTAGAAATCTTGGTCAATCGGGCTGAGATGATTGCCCATATGAATCCAAGCGGGTTGGATGCCAAGACCTGCCTCAGTGACCAACCCATTCGCTTTATTAAAAACGTTGGATTTACAGAGCTTAAGATGAACCTATCCGCTTATTTGGTCATTGCAGATACGGGCGTGTATGGTCACACTCGTGAAGCCATCCAAGTGGTTCAAAGCAAGGGGAAGGATGCTCTGCCGTTTTTGCATGCCCTGGGAGAATTGACCCAGCAAGCAGAAGATGCGATTAGACGAAAAGATGCTGAGGGACTGGGACAAATTCTCAGTCAAGCGCATTTACATTTAAAAGAAATTGGTGTTAGTAGCCCTGAGGCAGACTCCCTCGTTGAAACAGCTCTTAGCCATGGTGCTCTAGGTGCCAAGATGAGTGGTGGTGGGCTAGGGGGCTGTATTATCGCCTTAGTAGCCAATCTGGACCAAGCGCAAGAACTAGCAAAACGATTAGAAGAGAAAGGAGCTGTTCAGACATGGATCGAAAGCCTGTAACAGTACGTTCCTACGCAAATATTGCCATTATCAAATATTGGGGAAAGAAAAAAGAAAAAGAGATGGTTCCTGCTACTAGCAGTATCTCTCTGACTTTGGAAAATATGTACACAGAGACGACCTTGTCGTCTCTACCGACGGATGCGACTGCTGATGCCTTTTATATCAATGACCAGCTCCAAAATGAGGCAGAACATGCCAAGATGAGCAAAATCATTGACCGCTACCGTCCAGAAGGTGAGGGATTTGTCCGTATTGATACCCAAAACAATATGCCAACGGCAGCGGGCCTGTCCTCAAGTTCTAGCGGTTTGTCCGCCTTGGTCAAGGCATGCAATGCTTATTTCCAGCTTGGATTGGATAGAAGTCAGTTGGCGCAGGAAGCTAAGTTTGCCTCAGGTTCTTCCTCTCGTAGTTTTTATGGACCGTTAGGTGCCTGGGATAAGGATAGTGGAGAGATTTACCCTGTAGAAACAGACTTGAGACTAGCTATGATTATGTTGGTGCTGGAGGACAAGAAAAAACCAATCTCTAGCCGTGATGGGATGAAACTCTGTGTGGAAACCTCGACGACTTTTGACGACTGGGTGCGCCAGTCCGAGAAGGATTATCAGGATATGCTGGTTTATCTCAAAGAGAATAACTTTGCCAAGGTTGGGGAATTAACGGAGAAAAATGCCCTAGCCATGCACGCTACAACAAAAACTGCTAGTCCAGCCTTTTCTTATCTAACGGATGCGTCCTATGAAGCGATGGACTTTGTTCGTCAGCTTCGTGAGCAAGGTGAAGCCTGCTACTTTACCATGGATGCTGGTCCCAATGTCAAGGTTCTCTGTCAGGAGACAGACTTGGAGCATTTGTCAGAAATCTTTGGTCAACGTTACCGCTTGATTGTGTCAAAAACAAAGGATTTGAGCCAAGATGATTGTTGTTAAAACTTGCGGAAAACTCTATTGGGCAGGTGAATATGCTATTCTAGAGCCAGGGCAATTAGCCTTGATAAAGGCCATCCCCATCTATATGAAGGCTGAGATTGCTTTTTCTGAGAACTACCGTATCTACTCAGACATGTTTGATTTCGCAGTGGACTTGACGCCAAATCCTGACTACAGCTTGATTCAAGAAACGATTGCTTTAGTGGGAGATTTCCTCGTTTATCGTGGGCAAACCTTGAGACCTTTTTCTTTGGAAATTCGTGGAAAAATGGAACGGGAAGGCAAAAAGTTTGGTCTAGGTTCTAGTGGTAGCGTCGTTGTCTTGGTGATTAAGGCCCTGCTGGCTCTATATGATATTACGGTTGATCCGGAACTCTTGTTCAAGCTGGCAAGCGCGGTCTTGCTCAAGCGAGGCGACAATGGTTCTATGGGAGACCTTGCCTGTATCGTTGCAGAGGATTTGATTCTCTACCAGTCTTTTGATCGACAAAAGGTGGCTACTTGGTTGGAAGAAGAAAGCTTGGCAACAGTTTTGGAGCGTGCTTGGGGCTTTTCTATCTCACACGTACAACCTGCCCTAGAATGTGATTTCCTAGTTGGATGGACCAAGGAAGTAGCTGTGTCTAGTGACATGGTCAAGCAAATCAAGCAAAACATCAATCAGAGTTTTTTAAGTTCCTCAAAAGCAACGGTGTCTGCTTTGGTAGAAGCCTTGGAGCAAGGGCATGCAGAAAAAATCATCGAGCAGGTGGAAACAGCCAGTCAACTCTTAGAAGGCTTGAGTGCAGATATTTACACACCTTCGCTGAGACAGTTGAAAGAAGCCGGTCAAGATTTGCAGGCTGTTGCCAAGAGTAGCGGTGCTGGTGGTGGTGACTGTGGGATTGCCTTGAGTTTTGATGAGCAATCAACTGAAACCATAAAAAATCGCTGGGCCGATCTGGGGATTGAGCTCTTATACCAAGAAAGGATAGGACATGACGACAAATCGTAAGGACGAGCATATCCGCTATGCCCTTGAGCAGAAAAGTTCCTATAATAGCTTTGATGAGGTAGAGTTGATTCATTCTTCCCTACCTCTTTATGACCTGAATGAGATTGATTTGTCTACAGAATTTGCAGGTCGAAAGTGGGACTTTCCTTTTTATATCAATGCCATGACGGGTGGAAGCGATAAGGGGAGAGAAATCAATCAAAAGCTGGCTCAGGTGGCAGAAGCCTGTGGGATTTTGTTTGTGACGGGCTCTTATAGTGCGGCCCTCAAGGATCCAACAGACGACACTTTTTCTGTCAAGTCTAGCCATCCAAATCTCCTCCTTGGAACCAATATTGGCTTGGACAAGCCTGTTGAACTTGGTTTGCAGACTGTGACGGAGATGAATCCTCTCCTCCTCCAAGTGCATGTTAATGTCATGCAGGAATTACTCATGCCTGAGGGAGAAAGGAAGTTCAGAAGTTGGTATTCGCATCTGGCAGACTATAGCAAGCAAATCCCTGTTCCTATCGTTTTAAAGGAAGTCGGTTTTGGGATGGATGTGAAGACTATCGAAAGAGCCTATGAACTGGGTGTTCGAACGGTTGACCTGTCAGGTCGTGGTGGCACCAGCTTTGCCTATATCGAAAACCGTCGCAGTGGTCAGCGTGATTACCTCAATCAATGGGGACAGTCCACCATGCAAGCCCTTCTCAATGCCCAAGACTGGAAAGACAAGGTCGAACTTTTGGTTAGCGGAGGGGTTCGAAATCCTCTTGATATGATTAAGTGCTTGGTCTTTGGTGCCAAGGCTGTAGGATTGTCACGAACCGTTCTGGAATGGGTTGAAACTTACTCAGTCAAGGAAGTGATTAGCATTGTCCAAGGCTGGAAAGAAGATCTACGTTTGATCATGTGTGCCCTTAACTGTGCGACCATAGCAGATCTGCAAAAAGTAGGCTATATACTTTATGGCAAACTAAAAGAAGCAAAAGATCAGATGTAGAGAGGTCGGGACAAGAATCCCGCCCTTTTTTGTAGCCTTTTGTCAACTGTGGTGAGTTGATGAAACCTAGCTTCTAAGAGCAATTTCTGTCCCATCGCCTTTTTCCATCCTCAGACCGAGGTGACTTTTTTGAATTGTGATAAAATAGAAAGGAAAGGATGCAGCTATGAAAAAATTTCAAATCTTTTTATTTATTGAAGCCTGTCTTTTGACGGGAGCTCTGATTTTGATGGTATCAGAGCATTTTTCGCGTTTTCTGCTGATTCTATTCCTCTTTTTGCTCTTGCTCCGCTATTATACAGGTAAGGAGGGCAACAATGTCTTCCTCCTTGTAGCGACTATTCTTTTCTTTTTCATCGTCATGCTCAATCCCTTTGTGATTCTAGCCATCTTTGTAGCGGTGATCTACAGTCTCTTTCTTCTCTATCCAATGATGAATCAAGAAAGAGAGGAGACGGATTTGGTCTTTGAAGAGGTGGTGATGGTTAAAAATGAACGCAATCCTTGGTTTGGCAATCTCCATCATTTCTCTAGTCACCAGACCTGCCAGTTTGATGATATCAACCTCTTTCGCCTCATGGGCAAGGACACCATTCATTTAGAAAGAGTTATCTTAACCAATCATGACAATGTCATTATCCTTAGAAAAATGGTCGGAACGACTAGGATTATCGTACCTGTAGATGTGGAAATTAGTCTCAGTGTCAACTGCCTCTATGGAGATTTAACTTTCCTCCATCAACCCAAGCGAGCCCTTCGTAATGAACACTATCATCAGGAAACCAGAGACTACCTCAAGAGTAACAAGAGCGTCAAAATTTTCCTAACCAGTATGATTGGAGATGTGGAGGTGGTCAGAGGATGAAAAAGCAATCCTATCTATTAATCGGGCTGACTGCTCTCCTTTTTATCCTCTTTTTGACCAATAGTCTACTTGATATTCTTAATCTTGATTGGTCCTATTTGCTACAGGATATCGAGAAAACAGAGAAACTCATCTTCT
This sequence comes from Streptococcus oralis, assembly GCF_026782125.1. Lineage (GTDB taxonomy): Bacteria > Bacillota > Bacilli > Lactobacillales > Streptococcaceae > Streptococcus > Streptococcus oralis_CE. The sequence continues at coordinate 130,724 of NZ_JAKUVY010000006.1, forward strand.
TGATCTTGGTCTTTAGCCTTTCTATGACCTTCTTTTTTGACCTTTTTTGGCGCGTGATAGAAGAAGTCTCTCGCAGAAAAATGCAAGTCAATCTCAAGCGACTGCTAGCAGGGAAAGAGGTGATTCCCTTTGCAGATCCAGATTTGGAAGCCAGTTTCCAATCCTTGTCTGGCAAGCTCAACCTCTTGACAGAGGCTGTTCAAAAGGCTGAAAATCAAGGCCTAGTCAGGGAAGAAACAATCATCGAGAAAGAACGGAAGCGGATAGCACGTGACTTACATGATACGGTTAGTCAGGAGTTGTTTGCGGCCCATATGATTTTATCAGGTGTCAGTCAGCAGGCTTTGAAGCTGGATAGAGAAAAGATGCAGACCCAGTTGCAAAGTGTCGCAGCCATCCTTGAAACAGCCCAGAAAGATTTGCGAGTCTTGCTCCTACATTTGCGACCTGTAGAGTTGGAAGAGAAGAGTTTGGTTGAGGGGATTCAAATCCTCTTAAAAGAGCTTGAGGACAAGAGTGATCTCGAGGTCAGTCTCAAGCAAAATGTGTCTAAATTGCCTAAGAAAATCGAAGAGCATATCTTCCGTATATTACAGGAGTTGATTAGCAATACCCTCCGCCATGCCCAAGCATCTTGTCTAGATGTCTATCTCTATCAGACAGATGTAGAATTGCAACTGAAGGTGGTGGACAATGGAATTGGTTTTCAGTTGGGGAGTTTAGATGACTTGAGTTATGGACTGCGAAACATCAAGGAGCGGGTCGAAGATATGGCAGGAACGGTTCAACTCTTGACAGCTCCAAAGCAAGGGCTGGCGGTTGATATCCGTATTCCCCTGCTAGACAAGGAATCATAAAGGAGTAGAGATGAAAATTTTACTGGTAGATGACCATGAAATGGTCCGATTGGGCTTGAAAAGCTATTTTGACCTTCAAGACGATGTAGAAGTTGTGGGCGAGGCGGCCAATGGGGCTCAAGGTATTGACTTGGCCTTGGAACTCCGTCCAGATGTCATTGTCATGGATATTGTCATGCCTGAGATGAATGGGATTGATGCAACCTTGTCCATCCTCAAAGAATGGCCCGAAGCCAAGATTTTGATTGTGACCTCTTACTTGGACAATGAAAAAATCATGCCAGTTTTGAATGCTGGTGCCAAAGGTTATATGCTCAAGACTTCTAGTGCAGACGAACTGCTCCATGCAGTTCGTAAGGTGGCAGCGGGCGAGTTGGCCATTGAGCAAGAGGTCAGCAAGAAGGTCGAATACCACCGCAATCATATAGAGCTTCATGAAGAACTGACTGCGCGTGAGCGAGACGTGCTTCAACTCATCGCCAAGGGCTATGAAAATCAGCGCATCGCAGACGAACTCTTCATCTCTCTCAAGACAGTCAAGACCCATGTATCCAACATCCTAGCCAAGCTTGAGGTCAGCGATCGCACCCAGGCGGCGGTCTATGCCTTTCAGCACCACTTGGTGGGGCAGGAGGATTTTTAGATGAGTCTTGCAGATTTACTTGTGGAGCTAGAAGCGGCAAAAGATCCGCATAAAGCAGGCCCCATGGAAGCCTATATGCGCCATCAGTTTTCCTTTCTAGGCATTGCAGCTCCTGAAAGAAATGCACTCTATAAAAAGTATTTTCCAAGTGCGAAAAAAACAAAGGTCATCGATTGGGATTTTGTAGAGACTTGCTGGGGGCAGGAACCTAGAGAATACCAGTATGTGGCTGCCAACTATTTGAAAGCTATGCAGTCTTATTTGACGGAGAACGATTTGCCTAAGATTGAGCGTCTGGTCGTGACCAAGTCATGGTGGGACACGGTGGATATTCTGGATCGAGTAGTAGGAAGTTTGGTATATGACAAGCCAGAACTTGAAGAAAGAATTCTCCAATGGAGTTTATCAGATAATATCTGGCTGAGACGAGTTGCTATTGATCACCAGCTATTAAGAAAAGAGAAAACGGATGTTCAACTAATGGAAAAGATCCTGCTCAATAATCTGGACCAGACAGAATTTTTTATCAATAAAGCCATCGGCTGGGCTCTAAGAGACTACTCTAAAACCAATCCGGAATGGGTATCAAGCTTCATCGAAAAAAACAAGGAAAGAATGTCTGAACTTAGTATCAGAGAAGCCAGTAAGTACCTCTAGAGTCATTGAAAAGCGCATTCATTACTTGAAAATTAACCGTAGTTTATGCTATAATAGACTGTATTTAAAAAATTTTAAGGAGAAATGACAGAATGTCTGTATCATTTGAAAACAAAGAAACAAACCGTGGTGTCTTGACTTTCACTATCTCTCAAGACCAAATCAAACCAGAATTGGACCGTGTCTTCAACTCAGTAAAGAAATCTCTTAACGTTCCAGGTTTCCGTAAAGGTCACCTTCCACGTCCTATCTTCGACCAAAAATTTGGTGAAGAGTCACTTTACCAAGACGTTATGAACGCTCTTTTGCCAAACGCTTATGAAGCAGCTGTAAAAGAAGCTGGTCTTGAAGTCGTTGCACAACCTAAAATTGACGTAACTTCAATGGAAAAAGGTCAAGACTGGGTTATCACTGCTGAAGTCGTGACAAAACCTGAAGTAAAATTGGGTGACTACAAAAACCTTGAAGTATCAGTTGATGTAGAAAAAGAAGTAACTGACGCTGACGTTGAAGAACGTATCGAACGCGAACGCAACAACTTGGCTGAATTGGTTATCAAAGAAGGCGCTGCTGAAAATGGCGACACTGTTGTCATCGACTTCGTTGGTTCTATCGACGGTGTTGAATTTGACGGTGGAAAAGGTGAAAACTTCTCACTTGGACTTGGATCAGGTCAATTCATCCCTGGTTTTGAAGACCAATTGGTTGGACACTCAGCTGGCGAAACTGTTGATGTTATCGTAACATTCCCAGAAGACTACCAAGCAGAAGACCTTGCAGGTAAAGAAGCTAAATTCGTAACAACTATCCACGAAGTTAAAGCTAAAGAAGTTCCAGCTCTTGATGATGAACTTGCAAAAGACATTGACGAAGAAGTTGAAACACTTGCTGAATTGAAAGAAAAATACCGCAAAGAATTGACTGCTGCGAAAGAAGAAGCATACAAAGATGCAGTAGAAGGTGCAGCAATCGATAAAGCTGTAGAAAACGCTGAAATCGTAGAACTTCCAGAAGAAATGATCCACGAAGAAGTTCACCGTTCAGTAAATGAATTCCTTGGAAACTTACAACGTCAAGGTATCAACCCTGACATGTACTTCCAAATCACAGGAACTACTCAAGAAGATCTTCACAAACAATACGAGGGAGAAGCTGAGTCACGTACTAAGACTAACCTTGTTATCGAAGCAGTTGCCAAAGCTGAAGGATTTGACGCTTCAGAAGAAGAAATCCAAAAAGAAATCGAGCAATTGGCTGCAGACTACAACATGGAAGTGGCACAAGTTCAAAACTTGCTTTCAGCTGACATGTTGAAACACGATATCACTATTAAAAAAGCTGTTGAATTGATTACAAGCACTGCAACAGTAAAATAATCTTAAAAGATAAAAAGCCCACCTGACTAGGTGGGCTTTCTGCTACACTATTTTCCAAAAATCTCTTTGAGGTCTGCATCTGTAATCCCAATCATGGCTGGGATGCTAGACCAGTTTTCCTCGGTGAGGATGTAGGATAGAGGAGAATCCTCTTGATTTGTTGTTTCGCTAGGGGCTGGGCTGGTTTGGTCAGCTACTTCAACCAGATCCTTGAAGCGCTCAATCAGATAGGTCTTACGGGCAGTCCCGATATGCTTGACTGCATAGTCAAAGGCCTGTAATTCACCAAGAAGGATGAGTTTGCTCTTGGCCCGTGTAATAGCTGTATAGATGAGATTGCGTTCCAGCATGCGCTTGCTGGAACTGGTGATGGGAAGGATGACAACGGGAAACTCACTTCCCTGCGACTTATGGATACTCATGGCATAGGCTAGACGAATCTTGTACCATTCGTTTCGAGGATAGATGACCTCATTGCCATCGAAATCAATGACAATCTCATCTTGTTTGGACTCGGTGTATTTTCCAGGAATCAAATCTGTGATGTAACCTAGGTCTCCATTAAAGACATTGACTTCGGCGTCGTTGACTAGGTGAATGACCTTGTCCCCTGTTCGATAGTGACACTGAGTTGCTTCAAAGCTCACTTGTCCTTTTTGCAGAGGATTGAGCAGGTCTTGCATGAGTTGGTTGATGGCGTCAATGCCAGCAGTTCCTCGGTACATAGGCGCTAGCACCTGAATATCGCGAGCCGGGATACCACTTCTGAGGGCAGCACCGAGGATTTTCTCAATGGTAGCTGGGATATGGCCACTAGCGATTTCAAAGTAGGAACGGTCTGCCTTTTTCTGGGTAAAGTCAGCTGGCAAGATGCCTTGTCGAATCTGACTTGCCAAGGTGACGATAGTTGATTCCTCGCTCTGACGATAAATCCGTTCCAAGCGAGTTTGAGGAATCAGGGGTATCTGGAGCAGGTCAGCCAAGACTTGTCCAGGGCTGACAGAAGGTAGCTGGTCGCTATCACCCACGATGAGGATTTTACTGTTTGAAGAGATGTTGGAGAAGAGTTGGTTGGCTAGCCAAGTATCCACCATAGAAAACTCATCTACAATGATAAAATCGGCATCCAGATAATCTTCCAGATGGCTGGTATCATCATCACCCGTCATTCCCAAATGGCGGTGGATGGTAGCGCTAGGTAAACCTGTCAGTTCATTCATGCGCCGAGCTGCTCGACCAGTTGGTGCAGCGAGAAGAATAGGTAAGTTGCTCTTTTTCTTGAGATCGAGTCCTTCTAAGAGGGCATAAACAGCTATAATCCCATTGATAACAGTCGTCTTACCAGTACCAGGTCCGCCTGTTAGGATAAAGACCTTGTTCTGGATGGCGTCGCAGATAGCCTGCTTTTGGATGCTATCGTATTGGATACCCAGTTCTTTCTCGACGCTAGCGATATGCTTTTGAATGGTTTCCAAATCATGACTCTTTTGTTTTCCTTTATCAAGGATACGAACCAAGTGACTGCGGATGCCTTCTTCAGCGAAAAAGAGGCTATTATCAAAGATTTTAGTGTCAATCTGCTGAACCTTATCTTCTTCAATCAGATGAGATAATTCCTGAGCAACTTGGCTGGGTTCCAGTTCCACGGGACGGGAAGACTCGAGGAGAGTCAGGGTTTGTTCCAGCAAATCACGGGCTTCCATATAGGTATCACCCGTATCCATACAGCCTTGAAAGAGACTGTGGACAAGGCCAGCGCGGAAGCGCTCGGGAGCTTGGCTTTCGATACCTAGTTCGGCGGCTAATTGGTCAGCAATGGTAAAGCCCAAACCCTTGATATCCTCAACCAGTTGATAGGGATAATTTTCGACAATATCCAGCGTTTCTTCCTTGTAAAAGTCTTGAATCTGAAAGGCTAGTTTATTTGGAATGCCGTAGTTGGCCAGTTTTGCCAAAACCATCTCTGTCCCATAGTTGAGACGGAGGGTGGAGACAAAAGCCTCACGGTTTTTGGCAGAGAGTCCAGCAATACTTTCCAGATTTTCAGGGTGCTCCAGAATTTCGTCGATAGTGTTTTCACCATAGGTATCAACAATTTTCTGGGCTGTCTTGAGACCGATTCCCTTAAAATGACTGCTGGAGAAATACTTGACCAAGCCCTTACTAGTGGGTTTTGCTCTCTCGTAACGACTGATCTGTAGCTGTTCGCCATACTTGGAGTGCTGAACGATTTGCCCCCAAAAAGTATAGTCTTCACCCTCGATTACATCAGCCATGGTTCCTGTAACGATGATTTCAAAATCGTCAAAGTCCTCCGCATTGGTATCTTCGATATCTAGGAGGAGGATGCGATAGAAATTACTGACATTTTCAAAAATAATGCGTTCAATAGTGCCTGAAAAATAAACTTCCATAGGTTTCCTTTACATGAGTTTATGAGAATTGGTCTCTTAGCAACTTTGAAAAAACTAGATGACTAAAAGTTTTTTCTCACAATAGAAAAAGAGACTGAGACTTAGCATTCTCGGCCTCTTCCTTATCTTAAAATGTTCCGATACGGTTAAGTGGCCAGAAACGGAATTTTGCTTCGCCTTTGATTTCGCTAGCCTTGAAGGTACCAACATGGCGGCTGTCGCTAGAGACGAGACGATCGTCACCAAGGAGAAGGTACTCGCCTTGAGGGACAGTAAAGCTGAAGCTAGTGTTGGAATTGACATCGACCGTAAAGGCTTGTGCTTTTTGAGCAAGTTCTCTAAAGTAGACTCCCTTATTGCCTTCAAATCCTTTGCCAGTATAGGTATTTTGCAACTTTTCTGTTTTGAACAAGTTGAGGTATTCAGCTAGGTAGGGTTCATCCGTTTCTTTATCGTTGATAAAGAGTTTGTCATTTTCATAGCGGATGGTATCTCCGGGCATACCGATGACCCTTTTGACAATGTCTTTATTTCCTTCTTCCTCATGCGCAACCACAATGTCGAAGCGGTCAATTGGGAGGTGTTTAACAACGAAGAGAACTTCTCCGTCGGCTAGGGTAGGGTCCATAGAGTGTCCTTCTACACGGACATTGCTCCAAAGAAAGATACGGCTAAGACCGACCAGTGCGATAATCAGGAAGAAAACTCCCCATTCTTTTAGAAATGTTTTAAACGAATTCATAATTTACCTTTCTAGAAGTGCTTTGGCTTTTTCAGTGTTTTTAAAATGTAGTTTGGCACAGAAGTTCAGCCCCTTCATGCCATAGGCCTGAAGGATTTTACTAGCAACCTTATCAGATGCAGTTCCAGCGCCACTTGGCAGTTTATAGCCCAGTTCTCGTCCCAGATTTTCCAAGTTTTCGAGGAAGAGATCACGTGCGATGACGGAGCTAACCGCAACAGCCAGGTATTTTCCCTCGGCTTTTTCTTCTAAGCTAATCTTGTTTGGAAAACGGTTGGTTTCTTGTGCCAAGTACTTGTTATAGTTTTTAGGACTTGTAAAAGCGTCAATGACGATTTTTTCTGGCTGGACTCCTTTTTTTAGAAGGAGAAAGATAGCTTGGTTGTGAAGGGCAACCTTTACAGAAACAGCATTGTAACGCTCTCCGATAACTTCATTATACTTGCTCGGTGAGAGAAGCTGTACTTGATGTGGTATCTTTTCCTTGAGGATAGGAGCAATCTGACGAATCTTTTGGTCAGTCAAGGTTTTTGAATCCCCTACGCCGAGTTTTCGCAAGAAGTCATGCTGGTCAGGTGTCACAAAGGAAGCCACGACAGCCAGCCCCCCAAAGTAGGAACCATTTCCCACCTCATCAGTCCCAATTATAGGGAAATCTTGTCCACTGTTTTCTTGTTGAACTTGATAGCCAAAGAAACTGGCGTATTGCTCAGCAGCTTCTCCCTGTAGGAGGACTTTTCCAGAAGTATAGATGGAAACCGTTGCCTGAGGCAGTCGCAAAAAATAGCGGATATAGGGATTTTTACTAGGACTGAGAGCCTTCTGATACTGACTTAAAAAGCTCTGAATTTCCTGTTCACTTGGTGTGAGTGTGATACTTGCCATAGTCTCTATTGTACCACAAAAGCAGGAGAATTGGTAAAAACTGACAAAGTTAGCGAAATTTGGTATAATATCGTGAGGTGAATTTTATGGCAAATCTAAATCGATATAAGTTTACATTCGGGAAAAAGACATTAACCTTGACAACCGAGCATGACAACCTCTTTATGGAGGAAATTGCCAAGGTTGCGACTGAAAAATACCAAGCAATTAAAGAACAAATGCCTGGGGCGGATGATGAGACCATTGCGCTTCTTTTGGCGGTCAACTGTCTTTCTACACAGCTCAATCGTGAAATTGAATTTGATGACAAGGAGCAAGAGTTGTTAGAACTCCGCCACAAGTTAATTGCTGTCAAACAAGAACAGAGCAAGATTGAGGATTCCCTATGATTTCAATCCTACTCTTATTGGTTCTGACTTGGGGCTTTTACATCGGCTACCGTAGAGGTTTGGTCCTGCAAGTTTATTATTTCCTCGTGGCAGTGATTTCAGCCTTTGTTGCGGGACAGTTTTATAAATCACTGGGCGACCACTTTCACTTGCTTGTCCCTTATGCCAATCCTCAGGAAGGACAGGGCACCTTTTTCTTCCCTTCAGACCAGCTGTTTCACCTAGACAAGGTCTTTTATGCGGGCCTAGCCTACCTTTTAGTTTTTGGGATTTGCTACACTATCGGACGTTTTATCGGTTTGTTCCTGCACTTGATTCCAACTAAAAAGCTTGATGTCAAATGGTTGCGTATCGGATCAGGCCTTTTGTCTCTATTGGTAACCTTATTTGTCTTGCAAATGGCTTTGACCATCCTTGCAACAGTGCCTCTGGCAGTCATTCAAAATTCACTCGAAAAAAGTACAGTAGCCAAACACATCATCCAAAGTGTCCCTTTTACGACAAACCTTATCAAACAACTCTGGGTGACAAATTTAATCGGATAAAAAGGGCGGGATTTTTCCTAGCCCTTTGTTTACAGATTGGACGACTAGGTCAAAACCTCTAGTTGCTATAATCTTGTAAACCAGTATACAAGGAAAAAATATGAATACAAAAATACTAGAAACCTTAGAATTTAATAAAATCAAAGCCTTGTTTGAACCGCATCTCTTGACAGAACAAGGATTAGAGGAGCTAAAAGGCTTGGCTCCAACTGCTAAGGTGGATAAGATCAAACAAGCCTTTACAGAGATGGAGGAAATGCAAGCTCTATTTGTGGAGCAACCTCACTTTACCATCCTAGCGACGCGTGAGATATCAGCGGTTTGTAAGCGTCTGGAGATGGGAGCAGACCTCAATATCGGGGAGTTCCTGCTCCTCAAACGGGTCTTGCTGGCTAGCAGAGAGTTGCAAGGCTTTTATACCAATCTCGAAAACGTACGCTTGGAGCAGTTGGCGAGATGGTTTGAAAAACTGCATGAGTTTCCACACTTGCAAGGAAGTCTCCAAGCTCTAAATGATGCAGGATTTATCGAAAATTTCGCCAGTGAAGAGCTAGCACGCATCCGTCGGAAAATCCATGATAGCGAGAGTCAAGTTCGAGATGTCTTGCAAGACTTACTTAAACAAAAATCTCAGATGTTGACGGAAGGTATTATCGCTAGCAGAAATGGCCGTCAAGTTTTACCAGTAAAGAACACCTATCGCAATAAGATTGCAGGTGTTGTCCATGACATCTCTGCCAGTGGAAACACGGTCTACATCGAGCCACGTGAGGTCGTGAAACTGAGCGAAGAAATCGCTAGTCTGCGAGCTGACGAACGCTATGAGATGATTCGCATCCTGCAGGAACTATCGGAACGGGTTCGTCCTCATGCTGCTGAGGTTGCTAATGACGCTTGGATCATCGGCCATCTGGATCTGATTCGTGCCAAGGTACGTTTCATCCAAGAAAGACAAGCAGTCGTTCCTCAACTTTCAGAGAATCAAGAGATTCAACTCCTTCATGTTCGCCATCCTTTGGTCAAAAATGCTGTTGCAAACGATGTACACTTTGGTAAGGAATTAACAGCCATTGTCATTACAGGTCCCAATACTGGTGGGAAGACCATCATGCTCAAAACTCTGGGCTTGACTCAACTCATGGCCCAATCTGGATTGCCCATTCTAGCTGACAAGGGGAGCCGTGTCGGTATTTTCGAGGAAATCTTCGCGGATATTGGCGATGAGCAGTCTATCGAACAAAGCTTGTCTACCTTCTCCAGCCACATGACCAATATCGTAGATATTCTTGGCAAGGTCAATCAGCACTCGCTCTTGTTACTAGATGAGCTTGGGGCAGGTACCGATCCGCAGGAAGGAGCAGCCCTTGCTATGGCTATTCTGGAGGATCTTCGTCTGCGTCAGGTCAAGACTATGGCGACGACCCACTATCCAGAGCTCAAGGCCTACGGTATCGAAACAGCCTTTGTGCAAAATGCCAGTATGGAGTTTGATACAGCCAGCCTGCGTCCGACCTATCGCTTTATGCAGGGAGTTCCTGGTCGAAGCAATGCCTTTGAAATTGCAAAACGTCTGGGCTTGTCAGATGTCATCGTAGGAGATGCCAGCCAGCAGGTCAATCAAGATAATGATGTCAACCGTATCATTGAGCAATTAGAAGAGCAAACGCTTGAAAGTCGCAAACGCTTGGACAATATCCGTGAGGTGGAGCAAGAAAACCTCAAGATGAACCGAGCACTCAAAAAACTTTACAACGAACTCAATCGCGAGAAGGAAACTGAGCTCAACAAGGCGCGTGAACAAGCTGCTGAAATTGTGGAACTCGCTCTAAATGAGAGTGACCAGATTCTCAAGAATCTTCACAGTAAGTCTCAACTCAAACCCCACGAAATCATTGAAGCCAAGGCTGAGCTGAAAAAACTGGCTCCTGAAAAAGTCGACTTGTCTAAAAACAAGGTCCTTCAAAAGGCCAAGAAAAAACGAGCTCCAAAGGTTGGGGATGATATCATTGTTCTCAGTTATGGTCAGCGTGGAACCTTGACCAATCAACTTAAGGACGGCCGTTGGGAAGCCCAAGTCGGTTTGATCAAGATGACCTTGGAAGAGAAAGAATTTGACCTTGTTCAGGCTCAGCAAGAAGCCCCAGTCAAGAAAAAACAAGTCAATGTCGTCAAACGTGCTTCTGGTCGTGGTCCGCAAGCCAGACTGGATCTCCGAGGAAAACGGTACGAAGAGGCTATGAATGAGCTGGACGCCTTTATCGACCAAGCCCTGCTCAATAACATGGCGCAAGTCGACATCATCCATGGTATCGGAACAGGTGTCATTCGTGAGGGCGTCACCAAATACCTACAAAGAAACAAGCATGTCAAGAGTTTTGGCTATGCCCCACAAAATGCTGGAGGTAGTGGCGCCACTATTGTAACCTTTAAAGGATAGAAAAAGAGTGCTTCTCTTTTTTTGAAAAAGAAGTGAAAATCCATCTTTTTTCAAATAATATATTGACAAAAGCTAACTTTTCTTGTAAAATAATAAAAAATTAAATACCAACACCGAATGAAGTTTAATAGAAGTGGAGAAAGGTTTGTTTTCCATGACTGTAAATGGACGGAACTCTGGAGAGACCGTAAAGGCACCGAAGGGGCAAGGCAGGCAACTGCTCAAACTCTCAGGTAAAAGGACAGAGCTAGGATAGACCGCTTTTTGGCATTTATCTAAGCATTCCAGAGTACATGTATCTTGCATGTGCTCTTTCTTTTGGGGTTGAATGATAGGAGAAGGATATGTTAGAATTGCTTAAAGCGCTTGATGCTTTCGTTTGGGGGCCTCCCCTCTTGATCTTATTGGTCGGAACGGGTATCTATTTGACCATCCGACTAGGCCTTTTGCAGGTGGCTCGTCTCCCTAAGGCCTTTCAGCTGATCTTTACCAAGGACAAGGGACATGGCGATGTGTCGAGCTTTGCTGCTCTCTGTACGGCTCTAGCCGCCACCGTTGGTACGGGAAATATCATCGGGGTCGCGACAGCCATTAAGGTTGGGGGACCAGGGGCTCTCTTTTGGATGTGGATGGCAACCTTCTTTGGGATGGCGACCAAGTATGCCGAAGGCTTACTGGCCATCAAATACCGTAGCAAAGATGCAAATGGAGCTGTAGCTGGAGGCCCCATGCACTACATCCTTTTGGGAATGGGAGAAAAGTGGCGTCCACTTGCAATCTTCTTTGCCCTAGCGGGTGTATTGGTTGCCCTTCTAGGGATTGGTACCTTTACCCAAGTCAATTCAATTACAGAATCTATCCAAAATACAGCCCAAGTTGATCCAGCTATCACAGCTATCGTTTTGTCTGTTTTTGTCGCGATTGCAGTCTTTGGTGGACTCAAATCCATTTCCAAGGTTTCAACAGCAGTCGTCCCTTTTATGGCTATCGTCTATATTCTAGGAACCTTGATTGTGATTTTCTTTAATATCGAGAAAATCCCAGCAACACTTGCCCTAATCTTTACCTCAGCTTTTAGCCCTGTAGCTGCAGTAGGAGGATTTGCAGGTGCGACTATCCGTACTGCGATTCAAAATGGTGTGGCGCGAGGAGTCTTCTCTAACGAATCTGGCCTAGGATCAGCTCCGATTGCAGCTGCTGCGGCTAAGACAAATGAACCAGTAGAGCAAGGCTTGATTTCCATGACAGGAACCTTTATTGATACCCTCATTATATGTACGTTGACTGGTTTAACAATCTTGGTAACTGGTGTTTGGAGTGGTGATTTGAATGGGGTTGCCTTGACCCAGTCAGCCTTTTCAACAGTTTTTTCACACTTTGGGCCTGCCCTCTTGACCATCTTCCTTGTACTCTTTGCCTTTACGACGATTCTCGGTTGGAACTACTACGGAGAACGCTGTTTTGAGTTTCTCTTCGGTGTTCGATTTATCTGGCTTTACCGTGTAGTCTTTGTAGTCATGGTCTTGTTGGGAGGATTTATAGAGTTGGATATGGTATGGATTATCGCAGATATCGTCAATGCCTTAATGGCTTTACCAAACTTGATTGCCCTCTTAGTTTTGTCGCCAGTCGTCATTGCTGAGACTAAAAAGTATTTTAAACACTAACCCAATCACACTTTTAGTGTGATTTTTTTCATTTCATAGACATTTCCTATCAAGGTGATTGAAAATATATATTATCCAAGGGGGAAATTCTATGATAGACTAAATGACAATAAAATGAAAAGAGGTTCCTTATGACAAGATTTACCATCCATACTGTAGAATCAGCACCAGCAGAAGTAAAAGAAGTTCTTGAAACAGTACAAAAAGATAACAATGGCTATATTCCCAACCTAATCGGTCTCTTGGCCAATGCTCCAACGGCGCTTGAAGCCTACCGAACTGTCGGATCTATCAACCGCCGTAATAGCCTAACCCCAGTTGAGAGGGAAGTGGTGCAAATCACAGCTGCCGTAACCAATGGATGTGCCTTCTGTGTCGCAGGTCACACAGCTTTTTCCATCAAACAAATCCAGATGAATGATGATCTCCTCCAAGCCCTTCGCAATCGCACTCCAATCGAGTCAGATCCAAAACTAGACACCCTAGCTAAGTTTACCTTGGCAGTTATCAATACCAAAGGGCGTGTGGGAGATGAAGCCTTGACTGAATTTTTGGAAGCTGGCTACACGCAACAAAATGCCTTGGATGTAGTTCTTGGTGTTAGTCTTGCAAGCCTCTGCAACTATGCTAACAACCTAGCCAATACGCCGATTAATCCAGAATTGCAAGCCTATGCCTAGTTGGAACCATAAAGAAAAAAATGAAGGCTGAGTAATCCAGTCTTCATTTTTCTATGCTATTTTAAGCGCTTTTATGCTATACTAATAATAACATGATTATTGGAGGCTCGGATGAAAAAGCTCCCCTTGGTATTCTCTGGCTGTTTATTAGGTTTAGCAGGTGCAGGAAATTTGATTGCAGATACTTGGCCAGTTCTGTCGCATTTATTGAGTCTGATTGGTTTGGTGTTGTGGATTTTCTTTCTGATTCTTCATCTTTTTAATTGGGAAGAAACCAGGAAAGAATTGACCAAGCCCCCTCTTTTATCTGGGATGGCCACTTTTCCTATGGCTGGGATGATTTTATCGACCTATGTCTTTCGCGTATTCCCTGCTCTTTCTTTGGTAGCACAAGGGATCTGGTGGTTTTCATTTCTCTTGGATTTAGCTTTGATTGCTACTTTTACCATCAAATTTGCCTGTCCGGGTCGGAGGGTCAATGCGACTCCTAGCTGGACGGTGCTCTATGTGGGGATAGCTGTGGCAGCCTTGACCTATCCTCTGGTAGGCATTATAGAGATTGCCTATGCGACCTTGAGTTTTGGTTTTGTCTTGACCTTCTATCTCTATCCGCTTATTTATAGTGATTTAAAGAAAACTCCACTCCCACTAGCCTTGCTTGGACAGGAAGGAATCTACTGTGCTCCCTTTTCTCTACTCTTGGCTTCCCTAGTTCGAGTTGGAGGAGCAGGCCTACCGACTTGGCTTTTGATCGTCATGATTTTGGCATCTCAGTCCTTCTTTTTCTTTGTTTTAACTCGCCTACCTAATATTTTAAAACAAGGCTTTCAACCAGCCTTCTCAGCCCTCACCTTCCCAACCATTATCACAGCTACTTCGCTCAAGATGGCTCAGGGAATTTTGAGACTTCCATTTCTGGATTATCTGGTGTTGGCCGAAACTGTTATTTGCCTCACTATTTTATTCTTCGTATTGGGTGCTTATCTGATTTGGTCACGAAAAAAGGTCTAGCTAGAAATAGCTAGGCCTTATTTTTATGGTTTGATAACTTCAGCGCCACCCATGTATGGACGAAGTGCTTCTGGAATGGTCACAGAACCATCTTCATTTTGATAGTTTTCAAGAATTGCAGCCACTGTACGTCCAACTGCAAGTCCAGAACCGTTCAAGGTATGAAGGAGTTTCACCTTGCCATCGGCTTCATCACGGTAGCGAATTTGAGCACGACGGGCTTGGAAATCTTCTGTATTTGAACAGCTTGAGATTTCACGATAGGTATTTTGCGCTGGAATCCAAACTTCCAAGTCGTAAGTTTTGGCGGCTGAGAAGCCCATGTCCCCAGTAGAGAGAGCAACGACACGGTATGGAAGGTTGAGTTTTTGAAGAATGTTTTCAGCGTTGGCGGTCATTTTTTCCAATTCTTCGTAAGATTCTTCTGGTTTGGCAAATTTGACCATTTCAACCTTGTGGAATTGGTGCAGACGAATCAAGCCACGTGTATCACGACCAGCTGAACCAGCCTCAGAGCGGAATGATGGACTCATAGCGGTAAAGTAGATTGGTAGGTCTTTGCTGTCAAGGATTTCATCACGGTAGTAGTTTGTAAGAGGCACTTCAGCTGTAGGAATGAGGACATAATTAGTGTCTTTCAATTCAAAAGTGTCTTCCTTGAATTTCGGATATTGACCAGTACCAAACATTGAGTCATGGTTAACAATGTATGGTGTGATAACTTCTGTATAGCCCTCTTTACCATGCTCATCCAACATGAAGTTGTAGATAGCACGTTCCAAACGAGCGCCAAGACCTTTGTAGAAGAGGAAGCGAGCGCCCGTTACTTTACCACCGCGTTCCCAGTCAAGGATACCAAGGTCTTCACCAAGATCCCAGTGAGCTTTTGGCTCAAAGTCAAATTCGCGCGGACTACCCCAACGACGAACTTCCACATTGTCATCTTCATCAGCCCCAACAGGAACACTGTCAGCAGGGATGTTTGGAAGAGTAGTGGTGAATTCTGTCAATTTAGCATCGATGTCCGCCAATTCAGCATCCAAGGCTTTGACTTCAGCAGATAGGGTTTGCATCGCAGCAATCTTGTCATCGGCATTTTCCTTGTTGCGCTTAGCTTGGGCAATCTCAGCTGAAACTGTGTTACGTTCTGCTTTTAGCGTTTCAACCTTGACCAAGATGTCACGACGTTTAGCATCGATTTCTTTCATCTCATTTAAGATAGCAGCATCTACACCACGTGTAGCTAATTTTTCAGCGACAGCATCAAAATCTGTACGAATACGTTTGATATCTAACATAAGAACTCCTTTATGAAAAAAGCACACCTGACAAAGTGTTGGAGTGGCAGGGCCACGGTTCCATCCAACTTCACAGGTGTGCACTTGATTGTATATGTAATTGTGAACAACGGTAGAATTTCACCTATCCCTCCTATCTGCTCGCAGCACCCGCAGACTTTCTGAAAGAAGGAGATAACCTACTTATCCGTTGCTATGATTATACTAAAGTTTTTACTTTTTTGCAAATAGATTTTTAAGTTTTTGTCCAATGGTCTGGAGTAGAGTCGGAAGTTTCACAACCTTTTCGTTTCCTAATTTTTCCCGAGCAATTTTGAGGATAGCTCCAGAGTCTTTTGAAGCAAAGAGGAATTTTCCTTGGTCAGTAAAGACTTCAAAGTGACGACTGATTTTGCGACCAGTTACATTGGCTCCGATTTGCTGAATACTGGACCAGGGGATTTGGATATATTGTTCGACATTGACATCAGGATAAAACTCCAAGGCTTGATCCCCAACTAAAAATTTTCCGACTTTTCCAGAGATGGAGAGGTAAGATGTCCCAGTAGTTTGGAGGTCAATGACTTGATTGAGTGATTGGGCCATGATTAGTCTTCCTTACTTTCATCGAAAAAGGCATGATAGAGAGCTTTAATAGCGGCCTTCTCTTGCTCTTTATTGACAACAAACATGATGGAAACTTCACTTGAACCTTGGGACATCATCTGGATGTTGATTTTATTTTCAGACAAAGCACGTGTTGCAGTAGCAGTTACCCCGATATGGCTCTTCATCTTTTCTCCGACAATCATAATGATTGAAAGGTCATGTTCGATTTCAGCATGGTCCACTTCAGCCTTTTGAACGAGTTGACGTAGAATTTCTTCTTCTTTGATAGGAGTCAATTCACGGGAGCGGAGGATGATTGAAAGATCGTCGATACCTGTAGGCATGTGTTCCCAACCGATATTGAGGTCCTCAAGGATTTGAAGAACCTTGCGACCAAACCCGACTTCGCGGTTCATGAGGTATTTAGACATGTTGATGCTGACGAATCCTGAGTCACCCGCAATCCCGACTACTGGGAATTTATCACTACTGTGTTCTAAAACAATGCGTGTTCCGGGGTGGTCTGGGTTGTTGGTATTCTTGATGACAAGAGGAATTTTTCCTCGGTAGGCAGGAAGAAGGGCTTCGTCATGAAGGACTGAAAATCCAGCATATGCCAACTCACGCATTTCACGGTAGGTTAATTCAGGAATGGAGTGTGGTTGGTGGATAATACCAGGATGGGCAGCAAAGATACCATCTACGTCTGTAAAGTTTTCATAGAGATCAGCCTTAACACCTGCTGCAATGATAGAACCTGTGATATCTGAACCTCCACGTGAAAAAGTACAGATTTGATTTTCCTTAGTCACACCAAAGAAACCAGGGATGACAAGGACTTGGTTGCTATCAGCTAAGCCTTCAATCTTGTCATAACTAGATGGAATGATACGTGCGTTTCCTGGTTCGCTTGTGACAACAATCCCAGCTTCTCTTGGGTGAACATAGCGTGCATCAATGCCGTTTTGGTTAAAGTAGGCTGCAATCAATTTGGCATTGTTATTTTCTCCAGCCGCTAGGAAGGTATCATAGAGAAATTCATTGTCCTCTATAGGAAGAGTTGCCAAGGCCCGGATACTTTTAGAGATTTTTTCTAAAACAGCAGGTTTTAACCCTAGTTCGCTCACCATTGCCGCATAACGGTCAATGATCCAGCTTTGGCTAGCACTGATGTCATTTCCAGCTACATAGTCGCGATAGTATTTGATCAAGGCATCAGTTACCTTGGTATCTTCAGCATTGCGTTTACCGGGTGCAGAAACGACTACAAAACGACGCTCTTTATCACTTTTAACGATGTTTAAAACTTTTTCTAACTGACCAGCAGAGGCAAGCGAGCTTCCACCAAATTTTACAACCTTCATAAGGACTCCTCAAGTAAGTATTTTATACGATTATAGCAGAAAGAGGGGCATTTTTCAATGACGAAAATAACTTCCTATTATAATAGAAGAAAACACTAACTTATTCTGAAAAGCGATAACGATTTAAAAGTAAGAGTGTCAAATTTTACTCACACTCATAAATGATGGGTAAATAATCAGCTGAGACACTTTCCTTTAGTTTTTTCCTTGCCTCTTTATCCAAAAAAAGGTATACTTTGATGATAAAACAATTTTATTACCTTACAAAAGAAAAGGAGAAGCTATGAATCATATCTTATATCAGATCGTAGATGATCTTGCTATCATTACTTTGAATCGTCCCGAAGTGGCAAATGGTTTCCATATCCCAATGTGTGAGGAGATTTTAGAAGCTTTGACTCTAGCAGAGCAGGATCAAGCTGTTCAGTTCATCTTGATAAACGCTAATGGGAAGGTCTTTTCAGTTGGGGGAGACTTGGTTGAGATGAAACGAGCGGTAGACGAAAATGATATCCCTTCTTTGAATAAGATTGCAGAATTAGTCAATACAATTTCTTTTAAAATCAAGCAAATCTCTAAACCTGTTTTAATGGAGGTGGATGGAGCGGTTGCTGGTGCCGCAGCAAATATGGCAGTAGCAGTTGATTTTTGTTTGGCGACTGACAAGGCAAAATTCATTCAAGCCTTTGTCGGAGTTGGCTTGGCACCAGACGCTGGTGGGATTCATCTCCTGAGTCGTAGCATCGGGGTAACACGGGCTGCACAACTTGCCATGACAGGTGAAGCCTTGACTGCTGAAAAAGCGCTAGAATGGGGCGTGGTATACCGTGTTTGTGAAGTTGACAAATTAGAAAAAACAAGAGAACAAGTTTTGAAAAAATTAAGAAGAGGTTCAGCAAACTCATACGCAGCGATTAAAAAGCTAGTTTGGGAAAGTCAATTTAAGGATTGGCAGAATTATGCTGAATTAGAATTGGAATTACAAGAATCGTTATCTTTAACTGAAGACTTTAAAGAAGGGGTTCGAGCACATTCTGAAAGAAGAAGACCAAAATTTACAGGAATGTAAAAAAATACTTGCACAATTTTTTGAAGTTTGATATACTTCTTTTATCAAATGCTTTGATTGTGAAAGTTTTTTAGAGGGAGGGAAACGATTTGGACTACCAACAAGTAAATGATTATCTAACATCTATTTTTAATAACGTCCTTGTGATCGAGGAGGTTAGCTTACGAGGTAGTCGATTCAAAGACATCTCCATCAAAGAAATGCACACGATTGATGTGATTGGGAAGTTCCCGGAGGCAACGCCAAGTAAGGTTTCAAAAGAACTGATGGTAACTCTTGGGACAGTGACGACGAGCTTGAATAACCTGGAAAGAAAAGGTTATATTGAGCGTATTCGTTCTGATCAGGATAGACGTGTAGTGTATCTGCATTTGACCAAGAAAGGTCGGTTAGTCCATCGTCTTCATAGACGTTTTCACAAGGCAATGGTCGAAAAAATCATCGATGGCATGAGTCCTGAGGAAATAGAAGTTATGGGTAGAGGATTAATCAATCTTTATCAATTCTTGGAGGATTTGAAATAATGGCTTTTGCAAAAATAAGCCAGGTTGCTCATTATGTTCCAGAGCAAGTGGTCACTAATCATGACTTAGCCCAAATCATGGACACAAGCGATGAGTGGATTTCAAGTCGGACAGGAATTAAACAGAGACATATCTCAAAAACAGAGTCTACAAGTGATTTGGCGACAGAAGTAGCTAAGAGCTTGTTGGCTAAAGGGAGCTTAACAGCGGATCAGATTGATTTTATCATTGTAGCGACGATTACTCCAGACTCGATGATGCCTTCCACGGCAGCTCGAGTTCAGGCAAATATCGGAGCGCATAGAGCTTTCGCCTTTGATCTGACAGCAGCTTGTAGTGGCTTTGTATTCGCTCTCTCAACTGCAGAAAAGTTTTTAAGTTCTGGACAGTTCAAAAAAGGGATTGTTATCGGGGCTGAGACCTTATCCAAGGCAGTTGATTGGTCAGATCGTTCGACAGCTGTTCTCTTTGGGGATGGTGCTGGTGGGGTTCTCTTGGAAGCGAGCGAAACACGTCACTTCCTTGTGGAAAGTCTCTATACGGATGGCTCTCGGAGCGAGTGTTTGACCTATGGTCAAACGGCTTTGGCTTCTCCTTTCTCGTATCAAGAAGCAGTTCCTGCTTTTTTGAAAATGGATGGACGAGCAGTTTTTGATTTTGCAAATCGTGATGTTGCTAGATCGATCAAAGAAACCATTGAAAATGGTCCAATCGCAGCATCGGAATTGGATTATCTCCTGCTTCATCAGGCAAATATCCGCATTTTGGATAAGATGGCAAAGAAAATAGGCGTAGACCGAGACAAGCTTCCTGCCAATATGACGGAGTATGGGAATACCAGTGCAGCAAGTATCCCGATTTTGCTCTCAGAGTGTGTGGAGAATGGTATGATTCGTTTAGATGGTAGCCAGACGATTCTCCTATCAGGCTTCGGTGGAGGTTTGACATGGGGCACACTCATTCTTACAATCTAGGTAATCATGTGGTAAACACATAGTTATAAATTTTTTATATTTTAAAGGAGTCCTATCATGGCAGTATTTGAAAAAGTACAAGAAATTATCGTTGAAGAACTTGGGAAAGAAGCATCAGAAGTAACACTTGAATCTACTTTTGATGATTTGGATGCAGATTCATTGGACTTGTTCCAAGTAATCTCTGAAATCGAAGATGCTTTCGATATCCAAATCGAAGCAGAAGATAACTTGAAAACAGTTGGTGACTTGGTTGCCTACGTTGAAGAGCAAACAAAATAATTAACATATTACTAGAAGGAGTAGGGGAAACCCACTCCCTCTTGTTTAGGTAATAGTTTGAAACTCAAACGATAAATTCATCGAACTATTACGTAAGCAAGGAATGATGGAGGCACTATGAAAACACGTATTACAGAATTATTGAACATTGATTATCCTATTTTTCAAGGAGGAATGGCCTGGGTTGCAGACGGTGACTTGGCTGGTGCAGTATCAAAAGCTGGTGGTCTAGGAATTATCGGTGGTGGGAATGCACCTAAAGAGGTCGTAAAGGCTAATATCGATAAAATCAAATCACTTACGGACAAACCTTTTGGTGTCAACATCATGCTCTTGTCACCTTTTGTAGAAGACATCGTTGATCTCGTGATTGAAGAAGGGGTCAAGGTGGTTACAACTGGTGCAGGAAATCCAAGTAAATACATGACTCGTTTCCATGATGCAGGAATTACAGTTATTCCTGTTGTTCCAAGTGTTGCTTTGGCAAAACGCATGGAAAAAATTGGTGCAGATGCGGTTATTGCAGAGGGAATGGAAGCCGGTGGACATATTGGTAAATTAACAACGATGACCTTGGTTCGCCAAGTTGCTGCAGCTGTTTCAATTCCGGTTATCGCAGCTGGAGGAATTGCGGACGGTGAAGGTGTCGCTGCAGGCTTTATGCTTGGTGCAGAGGCTGTTCAAGTTGGTACGCGTTTCGTAGTAGCCAAGGAATCTAACGCCCATCCAAAATACAAGGAAAAAATCTTAAAAGCGCGTGATATCGATACGACTATTTCAGCTCAACATTTTGGACATGCTGTTCGCGCCATTAAAAATCAGTTGACACGTGACTTTGAACAGGCTGAAAAGGATGCCTTTAAACAAGAAGATCCAGATTTAGAAATCTTTGAGCAAATGGGAGCTGGTGCTCTTGCTAAAGCCGTTGTTCATGGAGATGTAGAAGGTGGATCCGTCATGGCAGGTCAGATCGCTGGTTTGGTTTCTAAAGAGGAAACTGTCGAAGAAATCCTAAAAGATCTATACTATGGCGCTGCCAAAAAAATTCAAGAAGAAGCCTCTCGTTGGGCAGGAGTTGTAAGAAATGACTAAAACAGCCTTTCTATTTGCCGGTCAAGGTGCTCAATATCTTGGGATGGGACGAGACCTCTATGAACACTATCCTATTGTCAAGGAAACCATTGATCAAGCTAGTCAAGTACTGGGTTATGACCTTCGTGACTTGATTGATAAGGAAGAAACAAAGTTAAACCAGACTCGTTATACACAGCCAGCTATTTTGGCGACCTCGGTTTCTATTTACCGACTATTGAAAGAAAAGGGTTATCAGCCGGATATGGTAGCAGGATTGTCTCTTGGTGAATATTCTGCTCTTGTAGCAAGCGGTGCCTTGGACTTTGAAGAGGCAGTTGCCTTGGTTGCTAAGCGCGGGGCTTATATGGAAGAGGCGGCGCCTGCTGGTTCAGGCAAGATGGTAGCCGTCCTCAATACTCCAGTAGATGTGATAGAGGAAGCTTGCAAAACTGCTTCTGAAGTCGGTATAGTCACTCCAGCTAACTACAATACTCCAAGCCAAATCGTCATTGGTGGTGAAGTGGCTGCAGTTGACCGTGCGGTCCAACTCTTGCAGGAAGCAGGAGCCAAACGATTGATTCCTTTAAATGTATCTGGTCCTTTCCATACAGCTCTTCTTGAGCCAGCCAGTCAGCAACTAGCTGGAGCTCTTGAAGGAGTGAGTTTCTCTGACTTTACTTGCCCACTAGTCGGCAATACGGAAGCTGCTGTTATGGAAAAAGGTCGAATCCAAGAGCTTTTGACGCGTCAGGTCAAAGAACCTGTTCGTTTTTATGAAAGTATTGCTGTGATGCAGGATGCTGGGGTAACCAACTTTATTGAAATTGGTCCTGGTAAGGTCCTATCAGGTTTTGTCAAAAAAATCGATAAAACAGCTCAGCTAGCTAACGTTGAAGACCAAGCAAGCTTGGATGCTTTGTTAGGAAACTAATGATTCCTTCTCCCACAAAATACAACAGGAAATAGGAGAAATAGAATGCAACTTACAAACAAAAATGTCTTTGTAACAGGTTCAAGTCGTGGTATCGGACTTGCCATTGCTCACAAATTTGCCCAACTAGGCGCTAATGTAGTTTTGAATAGTCGAGGAGCAATCTCAGAAGAATTGCTGGCTGAGTTTTCAAACTACGGCGTCAAAGTAGTACCGATTTCAGGTGATGTTTCAGACTTTGCAGATGCCAAGCGTATGGTAGATCAAGCGATTGCAGAACTCGGTTCTGTCGATGTCTTGGTCAACAATGCAGGGATTACTCAGGATACGCTCATGCTTAAGATGACCGAGGAAGACTTTGAAAAAGTGATTAAGATCAACTTGACAGGTGCCTTTAACATGACTCAAGTAGTCTTGAAACAGATGATCAAGGCACGTGAAGGTGCGATTATCAATATGTCGAGTGTGGTCGGTTTGATGGGAAATATCGGACAAGCCAACTATGCAGCTTCTAAAGCGGGTTTGATTGGGTTTACCAAGTCAGTAGCACGTGAAGTTGCCAATCGTAATGTGCGCGTAAATGCTCTTGCACCAGGAATGATCGAGTCAGATATGACAGCTGTTTTGTCTGATAAGGTCAAGGAAGCGACATTGGCACAAATCCCAATGAAACAGTTTGGTCAAGCAGAACATATCGCAGATGCTACAGTGTTCCTGGCTGGACAGGATTATTTGACTGGACAAGTTCTCGCTGTTGATGGCGGACTTAGCATGTAAAAAATAAGGAAAGATATAGGTAAGACAGATGAAACTAAATCGAGTTGTAGTAACAGGTTACGGATTGACCTCTCCTATCGGAAATACTCCAGAAGAATTTTGGAACAGTTTGCAAACTGGAAAAATTGGAATTGGAGAAATTACTAAATTTGACCACAGCGAATTTGCTGTGCACAATGCAGCAGAAGTCCAAGATTTCCCATTTGATAAATACTTTGTCAAAAAAGATACCAACCGTTTTGACAACTATTCTTTGTATGCCTTGTATGCAGCTCAAGAAGCGGTGACAAATGCAAATCTTGATGTAGAAGCAATTGATAAAGATCGCTTTGGTGTTATCGTGGCTTCTGGTATTGGGGGAATTAAAGAAATCGAAGATCAGGTTATCCGTCTTCATGAAAAAGGTCCAAAACGCGTTAAACCAATGACACTTCCAAAAGCCTTGCCAAATATGGCATCAGGAAATGTTGCCATGCGCTTCGGAGCAAACGGTATCTGTAAATCAATCAATACAGCCTGTGCCTCATCAAACGATGCCATCGGTGATGCCTTCCGTTCAATCAAGTTTGGTTTCCAAGATGTCATGCTAGTTGGTGGCTCAGAATCATCTATCACTCCTTTTGCCATCGCTGGTTTCCAAGCTTTGACTGCCCTATCAACTACAGAGGATCCAACTCGTGCTTCTATCCCATTTGACAAAGACCGTAATGGTTTTGTCATGGGAGAAGGTTCAGGAATGTTGGTTCTTGAAAGCCTTGAACATGCTGAAAAACGTGGTGCAACTATCCTGGCTGAAGTAGTTGGCTATGGTAATACCTGTGATGCTTACCATATGACTTCACCTCATCCAGAAGGTCAAGGTGCGATTAAGGCTATGAAGTTGGCTTTGGAAGAAGCAGAAATTTCTCCAGAGCAAGTGGCTTATGTCAATGCCCACGGAACTTCAACTCCTGCTAATGAAAAAGGAGAAAGTGGTGCAATCGTAGCTGTCCTTGGTAAAGAAGTACCTGTATCTTCAACCAAGTCCTTTACAGGACACTTGCTTGGTGCTGCAGGGGCAGTAGAAGCCATCGCTACCATTGAAGCCATGCGTCATAACTATGTACCAATGACAGCTGGAACAAGTGAGTTATCAGACTATATCGAAGCGAATGTCGTTTATGGACAAGGCTTGGAGCAAGAAATCCCTTATGCTATTTCAAATACATTTGGTTTTGGTGGACACAATGCGGTTCTTGCTTTCAAACGTTGGGAGAATAAATAATTATGAATTTAAATGAGATCAAGGACTTGATGGCGCAATTTGACCAATCAAGTTTGAGAGAATTTTCTTATAAAAATGGAACGGATGAATTGCAGTTTAGTAAGAATGAAGCAAGAATGGCTTCTGAAGCACCAGCTCAAGTTGCTCCAGTGCCAACTACAGTAGCTGCAAATCCAGTAGTTTCTGCCCCTTCAACTCCAGTAGAGAGTGCAGTGGAAGAAGCTCCAGCACCAGCTGAAACGACGGTTGCTCCAGAGGGTGATGTCGTTGAGAGTCCACTTGTAGGGGTGGCTTACTTGGCTGCTGGACCAGATAAACCTGCCTTTGTCACAGTCGGAGACAGTGTTAAAAAAGGTCAGACTTTGGTGATCATCGAAGCCATGAAAGTCATGAATGAAATCCCTGCACCTAAGGATGGTGTGGTGACAGAAATTCTCGTTTCAAATGAAGAAATGGTTGAGTTCGGTAAAGGATTGGTACGTATCAAATGATCGATATTCAAGGAATCAAAGAAGCTCTACCCCATCGCTACCCCATGCTCCTAGTGGATCGTGTCTTGGAAGTGAGCGAGGATACCATTGTTGCCATTAAAAATGTGACCATCAACGAACCTTTCTTTAATGGTCATTTTCCACAATACCCAGTTATGCCAGGTGTTCTTATCATGGAAGCCTTGGCACAGACTGCTGGTGTCTTGGAATTGTCCAAGCCTGAAAATAAAGGGAAACTGGTCTTCTATGCTGGCATGGACAAGGTTAAGTTTAAGAAGCAAGTTGTACCAGGTGATCAATTAGTCATGACGGCTACTTTTGTCAAACGTCGTGGTACGATTGCTGTGGTTGAAGCAAAGGCTGAAGTGGATGGCAAGCTTGCGGCGAGTGGTACTCTTACCTTTGCAATTGGAAACTAAGGAGGTTCTCCATGTTTCGTAAAATTTTGATTGCCAACCGTGGTGAGATTGCGGTTCGCATTATCCGAGCTGCGCGTGAATTGGGCATTGCGACCGTTGCAGTCTATTCAACAGCTGATAAGGAAGCTCTTCACACACTCCTAGCGGATGAAGCTATCTGTATCGGACCCGGTAAGGCGACAGAATCTTATCTCAATATCAATGCGATTTTATCTGCTGCAGTCTTGACAGAAGCAGAAGCCATCCACCCAGGTTTTGGTTTTCTTAGCGAAAACTCCAAGTTTGCCACTATGTGTGACGAAGTGGGGATCAAGTTCATCGGTCCTTCTGGGGCTGTGATGGATACCATGGGAGATAAGATCAATGCGCGTGAGCAAATGATCAAGGCTGGGGTTCCAGTTATCCCAGGATCTGATGGTGAAGTTCACACGGCTGAAGAGGCCCTTGCAGTTGCAGAAAAAATTGGCTATCCAGTCATGCTTAAGGCATCGGCAGGTGGTGGTGGAAAAGGGATTCGTAAGGTTGAAAAGGCAGAAGACTTGGTCGCAGCCTTTGAGACAGCATCCAGTGAAGCCAAGGCCAATTTTGGAAATGGCGCTATGTATCTTGAGCGTGTGATTTATCCAGCTCGTCATATCGAAGTTCAGATTCTTGCAGATCAAGAGGGTCATGTTGTCCATCTTGGTGAACGGGATTGTTCACTCCAACGGAATAACCAAAAGGTCTTAGAAGAAAGCCCATCCATTGCGATTGGCAAAACCCTTCGTCATGAAATTGGTGCTGCAGCCGTTCGTGCAGCAGAGTCTGTTGGCTATGAAAATGCAGGTACGATTGAATTTCTTCTCGATGAAGCGAGTGGCAATTTCTACTTCAT
The DNA here is from genome assembly GCF_026782125.1 of Streptococcus oralis. Lineage (GTDB taxonomy): Bacteria > Bacillota > Bacilli > Lactobacillales > Streptococcaceae > Streptococcus > Streptococcus oralis_CE. The sequence goes on from NZ_JAKUVY010000006.1 coordinate 156,956, forward strand.
GGAAATGAATACTCGTGTGCAAGTTGAACACCCAGTCACAGAGTTTGTTTCAGGTGTTGATATCGTGAAGGAACAGATTCGCATTGCTGCCGGGCAACCTTTACCTTTCAAACAAGAAGATATTGTCCTACGAGGTCACGCTATCGAGTGCCGGATCAATGCAGAAAATCCAGCATTTAACTTTGCTCCAAGCCCAGGAAAAGTCACCAACCTCTACCTTCCAAGTGGAGGAGTTGGATTGCGTGTAGACTCTGCAGTCTATCCAGGTTATACCATTCCTCCTTACTATGATAGTATGATTGCCAAAATCATTGTTCATGGGGAGAATCGTTTTGATGCCTTAATGAAGATGCAACGGGCACTTTATGAACTTGATATTGAAGGAGTGCAAACTAACGCAGACTTCCAGTTGGATCTGATTTCAGACCGCCGAGTTATCGCTGGTGACTACGATACTTCCTTCTTGATGGAAACTTTCTTGCCAAAATACCAAAAAAAAGAATAAACTTTCAAACAGTATGAGAACTAAAAGGGGGAGTTATGGCTCTATTTAGTAAAAAGGATAAGTATATTCGGATCAATCCCAACCGTTCCGTAAGGCAGAAACCACAAGCCAAGCCTGAGGTTCCGGATGAACTCTTCTCCCAGTGTCCTGGTTGTAAACACACCATTTACCAAAAGGATCTGGGGAGCGAACGAATTTGTCCCCATTGCAGCTATACTTTCCGTATTTCAGCTCAGGAACGCTTGGATTTGACGATTGATTCTGACAGCTTTGAGGAGATGTTTACGGGTATTGAAACTCAAGATCCATTAAACTTTCCTGGCTATCAGAAAAAACTTGCTACTATGCGTGAAAAGACAGGTTTGGATGAAGCAGTACTGACTGGTACAGCTAGCATCAAGGGACAAAAAGTTGCCCTTGGGATTATGGATTCAAACTTTATCATGGCTTCTATGGGAACCGTTGTGGGTGAAAAAATCACGCGCTTGTTTGAGTATGCAACGGTAGAAAACTTACCAGTCGTACTTTTCACAGCTTCTGGTGGAGCCCGTATGCAAGAAGGAATCATGAGCTTGATGCAGATGGCTAAAATCTCTGCGGCAGTTCAACGTCATTCCAAGGCAGGACTTTTTTACCTAACTATTTTAACCGATCCAACAACAGGTGGAGTGACTGCTTCTTTTGCTATGGAAGGTGATATTATCCTAGCGGAGCCACAGAGTTTGGTTGGTTTTGCTGGGCGTCGTGTTATCGAAAATACAGTTCGTGAGACCTTGCCGGATGACTTCCAAAAGGCAGAATTTTTGCTGGAACATGGATTTGTTGATGCAATTGTCAAACGGAGAGAATTGCCTGAAACAATTGCTAGATTAGTAAGATTGCATGGAGGAAGCCGCGGATGAATATTGCAAAAATAGTCAGAGAGGCACGCGAGCAGAGTCGTTTGACCGCACTTGATTTTGCCAATGGAATCTTTGATGAATTTATCGAATTGCATGGAGATCGCTCTTTCCGTGATGATGGTGCGGTTATCGGTGGAATTGGCTGGTTGGGTGACCAAGCAGTAACTGTTGTTGGTATCCAAAAGGGGAAGAGTCTTCATGACAACCTCAAACGGAATTTTGGGCAACCTCATCCAGAAGGCTATCGTAAGGCCTTGCGCCTGATGAAACAGGCAGAAAAATTTGGTCGTCCAGTTGTGACCTTTATCAATACGGCGGGTGCTTACCCAGGTGTTGGAGCCGAGGAACGTGGACAAGGTGAAGCAATTGCTCGAAACCTGATGGAAATGAGTGACCTCAAGGTTCCAATCATCGCGATTATTATCGGTGAAGGAGGATCTGGTGGTGCTCTAGCTCTAGCCGTAGCTAACCGTGTCTGGATGTTAGAAAACTCAATCTACGCAGTACTTAGCCCTGAAGGATTTGCCTCTATCCTTTGGAAGGATGGAAGTCGTGCTATGGAAGCAGCAGAATTGATGAAAATCACTTCGCATGAACTCCTAGAAATGGGAATCGTGGACAAGGTAATCTCAGAAGCAGGTCTTTCCAGTAAGGAACTGCAAACTCGTGTTAAAAATGAATTGCGTGCAGAACTAGATAGGTTGCAAGAACTACCACTCGACCAACTTATTGAAGAACGTTACAAACGTTTTAGAAAATACTAAGAAAATTTAAAAGCTAGAACAAATTGTTCTAGCTATTTTGATAATAGAGCATGGATAAACATCAATACTCTAGATAAATAAGAAAAACATATCAATAGTCTATCCTCTATATAGCCCTAATAGAGAGTTTACCATTAGGAGAGAGAAAGAATGAAAAAGACAATACATTTAGGAATCTGTATGATTTTAATGTTCCTGTACATTTATTTAACGCCATTAGGGGCTATAACTCTAGCTAGGACCTTTGGTTTAGGAATGGACAGCTATATAATCTTCCTAGTTGGAGAAGTGTTACTTATTTTCTTTTTATTCGTTTTGTGGTTAGAAAAGAAGAAGATGCTCTTTATCTTCGAGAAAAAGGGTTGGCGCTGGTCTTATCTCGCTTTCTTAGTGGCTTGCTTTCTTATCTATTCTTTTCTAAATGGATTTAGAATGCAGAATATTCGATTGATTGACAATAGCTTTATTTTCCAAGATCTTCTTTCAGAACTTTACTCAAACGGAAGAGAAACGACTCTATCAAGTCTTATATTTTTAATCTTTAACATTTCGATTGTACCTGTTGTTGAGGAGACAATCTATAGGGGTTATTTTATGAATACCTTCTTTCCGAAGTCGGAATTTTATTTGGATGTGATCTTGTCTTCTTTTATCTTTGGGCTCAGTCACTTAGTTCTATCCCATCGCGATCCCATCAGTCTCATCATTTATAGTATTCTTGGTCTTCTATTTGCAGTCGCTTATCGAGTTACGGGTAGTCTTCGATTTACCATTGTTTGTCATAGTTTCTATAATGCGATTCCTTATGCTCCGTCGCTCTTATTTTATATCTATTATTTGATTTTTAGATAGTAGGAAGTAAAGAAAAAGTGTTTGATACTTGTCAAACACTTTTTCTAATTTGATGGGAAGATAGAGAAATCTCTTTTATCAATTTCTTATTTTTCAATGAGTAAAGCTATCATTTAGGGTGAAAAATTGACAGTTGAGGAGATAGGCTATAAAATAGACAAAAAGATGTGTACTGTAGATGTAAGCTTACAAAAATTTATTTTAAGGAGCTACTTGATATGACAGGTACAGAAACATTTACAGTTCTTTCATCTGAGGACTTAGAACAAGTTTCAGGTGGTGGCATGATTTGGTTGGTTGATGATAGACATTGGAATTCGCCATATGCATATAGTTTAGCGACAGAATGGAGTACAATACTGAATCATGCGACTAGACGTGGTTCTGGTATTGCCTATTGATAAATTAAAGGGGTAAGTATGAAAAAACTAGGGCATTTGGGAGTCTTTATCTTACTGGTATTTCTATCGGTTTATCTACCAGAGTTAGGGATTATGCATCTAACTAAGTTTTTAGGATGGGGGATAGATGGCTATTCTATCTTTTTAACAGTTGAAGTAATAGCTCTTTTGCTATTATTTATCTACTGGCTCAAAAAGAAAGAGATGCTCTATGTTTTTGAAAAAAAGGGTTCAAAGAAGTCAAGATTCTTTTACCTTGTAGTTGGTCTAGTAGCTACTTATTTTGATCGTCAATTGGTGGATGCTTTTCAGTTACAGTTTCATCACCTAATTGATAACAAGTATATCTTTCAAGACCTTCTTTCGATTCTATACTCCAATGGGCAACCAACTTTTCTATCAACTGTTCTCAGTTTTAGTTTAACAGTAGTCTTCGCACCTATATTAGAGGAACTGATTCATAGAGGGTATTTTATGAATACCTTTTTCCCGCAGTCCAAGTACTATCTGGATGTTATCCTATCTGCTCTTATCTTTGGACTTAGTCATTTGATCCTAACTCACCGAGATCCTATCAGTTTGATTATTTATAGTTTAGGCGGTCTCTTCTATGCCCTTGTCTACCGTTGGACAAAGAACTTAAAAATTACCATCTTGTGCCATAGTTTTTTCAACTTTCTTATTTATGCAAAACCCATCTGGATTTTTGTTTATAATTATGTCTATTACCACTTTTTTAGATAGTGGAAGGCAAAAAAAAGTGTTTGATAATTGTCAAACACTTTTTTTGTTTACTGTTCTTCTGTTACAAACTGGCTGAGCAGTCCATTGATAAAACGGGCAGATTTTTGATCTGAGAAGTCCTTTGCAAGCTCGATAGCTTCATTAACAGCAACCAACTGAGGGGTGTCAAATGAAGTGATTTCAAAGACTCCCAAGCGAAGGAGGTTTCTCTCCACGAGCGTTAAACGCTCGATGGTCCAACCTGCTTTTAAATGCTGTGTGATTTGCTTGTCTAGTTCTTCCTTTTTAGCCTGAACACCAGAAACTAGCTCTGTCAAAAAGGCTGGAAGTTGCACATCCGTATCTTCACGATCATGAGTATAGGCGAAACGACAAGCAGTTTCGACATCCGTACCGAATTCAAGGCTCATGAGAGCTTGAAAAGCGCATTTACGGAGTTGGCGTCTAGATTCTAATAGTGGACTAGTCATTGAGGAAGTCCTCGTCAAATAGATCTTTCAATTCTGGTTTTGGTGTTTTATCTGGGACGATACCTGCAACGTGGATATTGATAGCAGCGAGTTCTACATCAGCCATATTGCGGACGGCATCTTTGACAGCTTTCTGGATAGCAACCGCTACCTTAGGAACTTTTACTCCGTACTCAAGGTAGAGATAGATATCTGCTGTGAGCTCTTCGTCCACGTTTTTAAGATAAACGCCACGGCCAAGAGAAAGTTTTGAAAGGGTGTCAGATACTGATTTGTTTGAAAAAGAGTGAACACCCTCTACTTTTGCAGTAGCAATAGCAATGATTTTTTCAAGTACACGTGGGGCGATAACAATTTCGCCAAGTTGTTCTTCAATTCCCATAGAATGACCTCTTTCTAGAGATTAGGCACGAGAAACGTAAGTTCCTTCTGCAGTGTTGATAACGAGTTTTTGTCCTGCTTCGATGAAGTCTGGAACGTTTACGACAAGTCCAGTTTCCATCGTTGCTGGTTTACCAGAACCTGTAACAGTAGCACCTTTGATAGATGGTTGAGTTTCTGCAACTGTCAATTCAACAGTAGTAGGAACTGTGACACCGATTACTTCAGTTCCGTAGAATTGGATCTTCACATCAGAGTTTTCAAGGATGTAAAGCAATTCGTTTTCAACGTTGACTACAGGGATTTCGTATTGGTCGTAAGTTTCTGTGTTCATGAAGTAGGCTGTGTCATCCATTTTGTACAAGTATTGAGCTGGGACAGTCTCGATGATAGCTTGTTCAAATTTTTCCTCTGGACGGTAGCTTGTGTCAAATGTAGAACCAGTACGGACATCACGCAATTTCATACGCATGATGGTGTTTCCTTTACCTGGTTTGTGGTGGCTAGCTTCCAAAACGCGGATCAATTTTCCGTCAGCTGTTTCAAAGGTCATACCAGCCTTTAATTTACTTGCTTCAATCATGTTTTTACCTCTTTAATAAAATAATTTACTCTTTATTGTACCATAAAAGACAACATTACTCAAATGTCAGAAGGAGCTTAATTAGTTGACTGGTACGATATTTCCATCTTCGTCTTTGGTAACGAGAACGTATTTTCCATCGACTTCGATGTAAAAATTCTTACTGGCAGTTTGCCCAGTGTTTTGAGCCGGCGCTTGATTTTGGACTTGTTGGCTAAGTTGACCACCGAGAGTCTGGCCAAGATTCATTCCCATAAACATGTTCATTCCATTGCCATTCCCTTCATTTGAGGCTGCGGCAATGAGGGCTTCGTTACGCGCACGGCGTTCTTCGATCTCAATCGTGTTGTACTTCATGGCAGCGAGCTCACTGTCAAGCTTGCGAACGATATCAAGACTTTCTTGGTCGTAGCTGAGGTCTTCAAGCAAGATATTAGTTGCTTCAATTCCGTAGAGACCTGTCCAAACCTTGTTGACCTCTTGTTTAGCGAGTTCGTTAAAGGTGTCTTGGTTGGCATTGAGGCTATAGATATCAACCTTGTTTTCGTTGGTATATTTGGCGATGGCAATCGCAATTTTCGGTGCAATATTTTGACGGAGCGTTCCTTGAGCAACATCCTGAAGAGTATATGGTTGGTTATCTGTAATTTGCTGACTAACAGAGCTCACATAGAAGAGAACTGGATCCGCGATTTTTACATCAAACAAGCCATAGAAACGGATGTTAAGCAGTTGTTGGTAACGTTCGCTGAAGTATTCGACCGCATTTTGTGTGCCGAACTTATTACCTGCAATAGGTTGCATGCGGATAAAGATAATTTCCTGTTGGGTGATGACTTGTCCACCGAAAGAGAAACGGTTTTTAAAGTTTTCCCAAGTGCCTTTTAAACCACCTTTTTCAAGGAGCCAGGCATTATCACCAGCTTGCCATTCGTGGCTACCAGCTTCGAGGACCTCACCAAGGAAGGTACCGTTGTTTACCAAAACAGCGGTATAACCTTGAGGAACGATAACCACACTGCCATCTGACAAGAGGCCTGTATTTTGATTGCTGTGACGAGAACGCCCATCTGGGTCTTTAGTGAGTAATTGACCCTTGACGGCCAAGGCATCGCCAGAGACATTATCTGGAAGGACAATGGCTTCCTTGAATTTACTGTCATTAAAACTATTTAAGCCTGCTGATAAGGCTGCACGTATAAATCCCATAATTCCTCCTAATTATAAAGCTCGTCTTCATCCACAACATCATAGGTATCAAGTACCCATTGGTTTGGACTGCGAGAGAGATTGGCACCACAGTAGTCGCACTCGCTAACTGCAGAGATTTTCAAAGGGGCGCCACAGTTTGGACAGTGGTCGCTCACAACTTGGTCTGGATTGACTGCTTGCGTTTGGCTACCGTGTTGACGGATAAAGTTTAATTGATACACGGTGAAGAGATCTTTTTTAGGGTCTCCTTCAATGACACGGCGAGTCTCATCGTCAATGACATAGTCCCGCAAGGTAGATGACAGAATCACCACTAAGGTATCGTTTCCGTCAGGATTTTCAATGAACTCCTTGATGCGAACATTTTCGATACAAACTTTCTCTAAAACATTAGTTGTTTTAGATCGAATATGGTCCTCAAGTTGGGTACTGTGTTGGGAGTAGAGACTGGTACTTTCCAAAGCGCGGACAGAGTTCCAATTTTTCTCAGTCCAGGCAACCTGCAATTTAAGGTAGACTTCCTTAACCCAAGATGTGAAGGCTACCGCGTCAAAGTTTGGATCCCCATATTTCACACGACTAATGGCCAGTGTGTTGTGTTCAACTCGACGATGGAGCGTTTGAGAATCATTACTAGTGTAGGTTGAACTCGAATCTCCAGACTTATTCCGCAAGGATTTGACGATAACAACTAGTATGATTCCTCCGACTAATATGAACATAAATCCTAAATAGGGAGAGCTAGCAGAACTGTCAGAGGATGATCCATATCCAGAGCGGTAGTAGTGGTAGGATGATCCGCCAGAACGACTTCCACCTCCACTTGAGCGGCTGCTACTGCGGCTGCTCCCTCCACTTCTGGAATGCCCGACACCTGCATCAACGATTTGAGGCACGGATAGAAAAACAAGTAATAAACAGGTCATTAAAAGAGCGTAAAACTTTTTCATGTGTCTCCTAACTATATGATTGAAAAGGTAGAATTCTGAATTCGAATGATTATTAAACTATTAATAACCTTTAAAATAATCTAAGATATACTAGGCGTTATTTACTAGCATTTAGCTTCTTTATGGAATGGAGCTCGATGAGCCATCCCACAATCCATCCTATTGCTAGCAAGTAATTTTCAAAAGCACCGATAGCATTTACAGGAGAGTGATACTCCATATAATTGAGTAAGTGATTTGTTCCTATTCCAATTCCGCCAATAATGAGAGCAAGAAGTGCGATTCGTAGATAGAACCAATCGTATTTAATATTGATAGCGAGAATAATAATCAATACAGCTAGATTCCATATTCCAATTTCTCGTTGCCAACCAGCAGATATTCCGTACCCGGAGTGACTTCCCATGTATGATGGAAAGAAAATTTCTAGTATAGAAGCGCCTAACATAGCGATGACGACTAAGACAAATAGCAATCGTAAAAATTTGTTCATTTATTCTCCTTGTCTCATTCTCGTCTTAAAAGTAGAAAAAGTGTTTAAAGAGTAAATTACTCACTTTTTTTCAACTTCGCCAATTCTTGTGCAAGTAGTTTAAGAGCTACTTGTGGATTGGCTTGGCCTTTGGTTGCTTTCATGAGGAATCCTGTGAAAGCTTTGTCAGCGTTACGTTTTCCTGACTTGAAGTCGGCAACAGCAGCTTCGTTATCAGCAAAGACTTGGTGGATAATTGGAATCAAGATATCTGGATCTGAGATTTGAACCAAACCAGCTTTTTCCACGTATTCACGAGCACCTCCACCATTTTTAGCAAGGTGGACAAAGACTTTCTTGGCAATCTTAGATGAAATAGTGCCGTCTTCGATGATAGTGATCATTTCTACCAAGTTTTCAGGTGTCAATTCGATTTGTTCCAGTGTCTTGCCTTCAGCGTTCAAGAATTGAGCGACTTCACCTTGGAGCCAGTTAGAGACTTGCTTAGCATCGCCACCAAGGGAAACTGCTTTCTCAAAGAAGTCAGAAGTAACTTTATTAGCAGTCAACTGGCTAGCATCGTAGTCTGACAAGCCAAGGTCAGATACGTAGCGAGCACGGCGTTCTTTTGGAAACTCTGGTAACTCAGTACGCATTTCTTCAATCCACTCGTCTGAGATTTCAAAGAGGGGTAGGTCTGGTTCTGGGAAGTAGCGGTAGTCTGCAGCACCTTCCTTGACACGCATGAGAATAGTAGCTTTGTTAGCTTCGTCATAACGGCGTGTTTCTTGGCGGATTTGACCACCTGAGCGAAGGATTTCAGCCTGTCGTTGGACTTCGTATTCAAGCCCCTTACGAACGTTTGAGAAGGAATTGAGGTTTTTCAACTCAGTCTTGGTACCGAATTTCTCTTGACCATAAGGACGAAGGGAGATGTTGGCATCCACGCGCATAGAACCTTCTTCCATCTTAACGTCAGAAATGCCAGCGTACTGGATAACTTCCTTGAGGGCTGTCAGATAAGCGTAGGCTTCCTCTGGAGAACGCATGTCGGCTTCAGATACAATCTCAATCAAAGGCACCCCTTGACGGTTGAGGTCAACATAGGAGTAGCCATCTGTACCGTGGGTGTTTTTACCAGCGTCTTCTTCTAGGTGAGCACGTTCGATACCAATTTTTTTAGTTGTACCATCTTCTAGCTCGACTTCAATCCAGCCGTTATAACCGATTGGCTCATCAAACTGAGAAATTTGGTAGGCTTTAGGATTATCGGGATAGAAGTAGTTCTTGCGGTCAAAGTGCATGTGCTTGTGGATGTCCATGTTGAGGGCAAGAGCAGCCTTGATACCAGCATCAACAACACCTTTATTGAGAACTGGAAGAACTCCTGGGAAAGACCAGTCAATTACGTTGGTATTAGCATTTTGGTCATTTCCAAAGTGGGCAGATGTAGGTGAGAAGATTTTTGAATTGGTGTTGAGCTCTACGTGGACTTCAAGTCCAATGACTGTTTCAAAGTTCATTAGTTATCACCTCCAAAAATCACGGGTTGTTGTTTGTGGTAGTTTGTTGTTGCTTCAAAGGCAGCAGCAGCTTGGTAAATGGTTTCTTCTGAGTATTTAGGACCGATCAATTGGAGACCGACAGGTAGACCTTGAGAGAATCCAGCAGGGATCGAAATTCCTGGGAGACCAGCCAAGTTGACTGGGATGGTCAAGAGGTCAGCTAAGTACATGGCAACTGGATCGTGGTTGAGTGAATCCAAGTCATAGGCAACGCTTGGAGCAGTTGGACCCAAAATCAAGTCGTAATCCGCAAAGACTTTTTCGAAATCTTGGATGATGAGGGTACGGACCTGACCAGCCTTCTTGTAGTAGGCATCGTAGTAACCTGATGAAAGACTGAATGTACCCAGCATGATACGGCGTTTTACTTCTTCACCGAAACCTTGGCTACGGCTGTTTACATAGATTTCATCAAGATTAGTCGCATCCTCTGCACGATAGCCGTAACGGATACCGTCAAAGCGTTGCAAGTTTGATGAGGCTTCTGATGAAGCGATGATGTAGTATACAGCTACACCGTATTTAGAGTGAGGAAGGCTGACTTCTTCGACGATAGCGCCAAGTTTCTCAAAGTGTTTGGCTGCCTTGATGATGGTTTCTTTAACTTCTGGGTCAATTCCTTCACCAAGGTATTCTTTAGGCAAAGCAATTTTCATGCCCTTGATGTCTTGGCCGATTTTTGAAGTAAAGTCGGTAATGCGAACAGGAGCAGAAGTAGAGTCTTTAGCATCTTCGCTAGCAATAGCGTTTAGTAAAAGAGCATTTTCTTTAACAGTTGGTGCAAAAGGTCCGATTTGATCTAGTGAGCTACCGAAAGCAATGAGACCGAAACGAGAAACTGTTCCGTAGGTAGGCTTGAGACCAACGATCCCGTTGAAGGCAGCAGGTTGGCGGATGGAACCACCAGTATCAGAACCAAGCGACAAGCGGATTTGCCCTGACGCTACAGCTGCGGCAGAACCGCTTGATGAACCACCAGGAACCTTGCTGTGGTCCCAAGCATTTTTAGTGGCACCGTAGTAAGAAGTTTCACCTGATCCACCCATGGCAAACTCGTCCATGTTGGTTTTTCCGACAACAATCATACCCTTAGCTTTGGCATTGGCAACGGCTGTCGCATCAAAGATAGGCTCATAGTTGTAGAGCATTTTTGAGGCTGCAGTTGTGAGGATACCGTCTGTAGAAATATTATCCTTAACAGCCAGTGGAATTCCTGAAAAGATATTATCCGCATCAATTCCTGCTTGGTCAATGGCTTTGGCTTGAGCAAGGGCTTGTTCTTCAGCGATAGTGACAAAAGCATTGATAGCTGTTTCTCGAGATTTAATATCTTCAAGCGTTGCTTGGGTCAATTCAGTTGCTGAAATCTCCTTAGAGACAAGGAGATTGTGTAACTCTTCAATGGTTTTATGATTAAAAGTCATTAGGCATCTCCTCCATCATCTAGGATAGCTGGTACCTTGATATAGTAGTTTTCTTTTTCAGGTACGTTTTTAAACAGGCGGTTACGGTCTGTTCCTTCTTCAGCTACATCCGGGCGGAGTACGGTCTTGCGATCTGCCATGGTCGTAGTAGGTGCGACACCAGTTGTGTCGACTTCGCCTAACAATTCAACCATATCAACAATCTTAGACAAGGTTGTCGCAAAGGCAGCAGTTTCTTCTTCAGAGAATCTTAATTTTGAAAGATTGGCAACGTGTGTTACCTCTTCTTGCGTAATTTTCATCTTGCATCCTTTCGTGAAATGATGATTTTTAGTCTGTTCTATTTTACCATATTTTCCTATAAATAAGGGAGCCAAACTGAAAAGAAATAGAAATTGAAAAATCGCTTTTAATTCGCTATAATGGTTAAACTAGAGAATAGAAAAAATAAGAGTTAGGATAGAAATATGTTCCATCAATTTATCACCAGATCTCAGACGGTTCCTCCTCCCATTTCCCTCTTTTGGTATGGGATTATGATGCTTACTTTAGTGCTTTGTATTTATGGAGCACTTGCTTATCACAATAATCCGAAATTTGTCCGCTTGTTTAAGGGGATTCAGATCCTCCAGTTACTAGCTCTATATAGCTGGTATGTTGGCTTTGGAATTCCATTTTCTAATAGCCTTCCATTTTACCATTGCCGTTTGGCTATGTTTGCGGTGGTTTTCTTGCCTGATAAATGGCGGAGCAAGCAATATTTTGCCCTCTTAGGAGCAAGTGGAGCGGTCTTCGCCTTGGTTTACCCTGTTTTTGATCCCTATGATTTCCCCCATATCACCAGTTTTTCATTTTTGATTGGGCACTATGCCCTTCTAGTGAATTCCTTGGTCTACTTGATGAATAACTATGATAAGACCTTGCTCAAGAAATATATGATTGTAGCCTATACCTTTATTCTCAACCTCTTTCTAGTTGGGGTTAATCAGGTAACTGGTGGGAATTATGGTCTCTTAAACAAGACACCTTTTATTCCAGATGCTCCCTTGTGGCTAAAATACCTTCTTGTGTCCGTCATCCTTTCGCTGGCTCTGGTTCTCTTTGATATCTTGTTCAAGAAACGGTGGAAAAAGAGAAATCAGGTGCAATCTGTGCTCTAGCTTGCCTTTTCATCGGATGAGCAATTGAAAAACTCCCCGAAATCCGATATAATGGAGAGTTGAAAGGAATAGTAAAATCCAATGTAAAAATTATTCTTAGCAACTGAAACAACTAAAAATAGAGAATCAAAGAAAGAGAACTTATGACTATTCAAGAAGAAATAAAGAAACGCCGTACCTTTGCCATCATCTCCCACCCGGACGCGGGTAAAACGACTATTACAGAGCAATTGCTCTATTTTGGGGGCGAGATTCGTGAGGCTGGTACCGTAAAAGGGAAGAAAACAGGGACTTTTGCCAAGTCTGACTGGATGGACATTGAGAAACAACGTGGGATTTCGGTCACGTCATCTGTTATGCAGTTTGACTATGATGGTAAACGTGTTAATATCCTAGACACACCAGGGCACGAGGACTTCTCAGAAGATACCTATCGGACCTTGATGGCGGTGGATGCTGCCGTCATGGTCGTGGACTCTGCCAAGGGTATCGAGGCCCAAACCAAGAAATTGTTTGAGGTTGTGAAGCACCGTGGCATTCCAGTCTTTACCTTTATGAACAAGCTAGACCGTGATGGTCGTGAGCCACTGGACCTCTTGCAAGAACTAGAAGAAGTCCTTGGCATTGCGAGTTATCCAATGAACTGGCCAATCGGGATGGGGAAAGCCTTCGAAGGCTTGTATGACCTCTATAACCAACGCTTGGAACTCTATAAAGGAGATGAGCGTTTTGCCAGTCTGGAAGAAGGGGATAAGCTCTTTGGAAGCAATCCTTTCTACGCTCAGGTTAAGGACGATATCGAACTGTTGCAAGAAGCAGGAAATGAATTTTCAGAAGAAGCTATTCTTGCAGGAGAACTGACTCCGGTCTTCTTCGGTTCAGCTCTGACTAACTTTGGGGTTCAGACCTTCCTTGAGACCTTCCTTAAGTTTGCTCCAGAACCTCATGGACACAAGAAAACAGACGGAGAAATTGTGGATCCTTATGACAAGGATTTCTCAGGATTTGTCTTTAAAATCCAAGCCAACATGGACCCTCGTCACCGTGACCGCATCGCCTTTGTCCGTATTGTATCGGGCGAATTTGAGCGAGGAATGAGTGTCAATTTGCCTCGTACTGGTAAGGGGGCCAAACTATCGAATGTGACTCAGTTTATGGCGGAAAGTCGTGAAAATGTGACCAATGCCGTGGCAGGTGATATTATCGGGGTTTACGATACCGGTACTTATCAAGTTGGGGATACCTTGACAGTTGGAAAAAACAAGTTTGAATTTGAACCACTGCCAACCTTTACTCCTGAAATTTTCATGAAAGTTTCTGCTAAGAACGTCATGAAACAAAAATCCTTCCACAAGGGGATTGAGCAACTGGTGCAAGAGGGAGCCATTCAGCTTTATAAGAATTACCAAACAGGCGAGTATATGCTAGGCGCTGTTGGTCAACTCCAGTTTGAAGTCTTTAAGCACCGCATGGAAGGCGAGTACAATGCCGAAGTGGTCATGAGCCCAATGGGTAAAAAGACCGTTCGCTGGATCAAGCCTGAGGACTTGGATGAACGGATGTCATCAAGCCGAAATATCTTGGCTAAAGACCGTTTTGACCAACCTGTCTTCCTCTTTGAAAATGACTTTGCTCTTCGCTGGTTTGCGGACAAGTATCCAGACGTAGAGTTGGAGGAGAAGATGTGATTCAGTAAGTCTACTTGATTGCAAAGCAATCTAAGTAGACTACGGCAAGTCCTATTAGACTTGCATAACTGCCTCACTAACTACGTTTGGCAAATAGAATCGATTTGCCAAACTCCGTGTCGTAGTGTAAAAATCTGCTTACCTAAACCCTTCACTAGGAAAAATCCATGAATATTATCGATTCGTGGATTTTTTGTTTTCCAAACGCTAGTCCATAGGGTTTATGGTATACTAGTAGGACAGTTTATCCATGGGATAAGAGACTGATTTCATACAAGTCAAAAGGGAAAGGTCAGAAATATGCACCTTTTCCTGAAAGAAACTAGAAAGAGAAAGAGATGTTTTTAGGAAGACGTCGGATATTTTTTAACCAATACTATGACAAGGCGATTTATTATGATCGCAAAACCCACGAACTTTTGGAGGCACCAAAGAGCAAGCTCTTGGATACAGAAAAGTCTAGCAAGATGAATCGCCATATCCCCCTATTGGTAGTCCTCTTCTTATCAAGTGGTAGTGGGTTGATTTCCTTCTTCCGCTTGTTTATACAAGGAACCTATACCATGTCTACCTTCTGGAGTGTTCTTCTCATTTGGTTAGGGCAGTTTGCTTTCATCACCATCCTTGTCGAACGCGCCTTGTATCGAAATGTCAACAGGGCTCAACTGACTACTCAAACTATTTGTCTGGCGCTTATGGAAAAGTCAGAGGAAACAAAGGAAGCTGAGGCAGAGATGAGTGAAAAAGATAGTCGCAACGCTACTCGCTGGATAAGAGCATTGCTTTCTCTGGTTCCCTTGGTTGGATTTTTCTACGCCTATAATTTTATTTGGAATTACCAAGAGAGGTTGGGGACTCCCATCGGAGGAGAGATTGTCAAGATTATCCTAACAGGACTTTTATTAGGCTTGACATTTGTTCTTTCTAACCAAAACAATTTACCCAGAATATTTGATATCCTGGACCGCTTTTATGCTAGAAAACTGAACCTCATCTGTCGAGCAGACGACAATCCAGATGTCTATCTGGAAGTGAGTATGGGGACAGATGAAGAATTTGTTATCAAGGAAGTGCAGAAGGACTAAGATCTTTTTTTGAAAGAATGAGATAGAAAGAGGTAGAGTATGTTTTTTCTGAGACGTCGTCGGGTTTTTATCGGAGAATGCGATGGTCAGGCGGTTTACTATGACCAAAAGACTGGGGAGGCCTTGGCTGCTCCAAAGAGTGTTTTACTCAATACGGAAGGTGCTTATAAGACCAATGCTTACATTCCTGAAATGGTTATATTTCTGATGGCAGGTGGACCTGGTCTCTATGGCCTCCTTTCAGCCTTGGATATTGGTGTCTATAATTGGACCAGTTTGAGCTATGTGTTACTATTGTGGCTGGCTGAGTTTCTATTGTTTACTGCTATTCTTGAGCGAGGACTTTATAAAAATGTGCGCAAGGCTCAGCCAACAACGGAGAAGGTCTTTTACTATGCAGTGTCACATAATTTGATGGTAAGGGACGAACACTTTGATCCAGCTGAGGCATCTGCTACGATCTATCGAATCACTCGTTACATCATACTTGCCTTTGTTATCTATCTTTTGTATGTTTTTTACGACTGTACTCAAAAATTTGGGCAACCGATCGAACGCGACTATGATTTTTGGGGAGCAGGTATAATGTTTTTCGTGCTCTTTTTGTTGTACAACCAAAACAATCCCGTTCGTTTTGTAAAGATTATGAAGCTCTACAGCCAAGGGAAAATCTTGTTCAAGAAAGAACCGGAGAACGAAACGTGTAACTAGGTGTTAGGGAACAGTCAAATCCCAGAAAGTGAGTGCTGTATCTTTAACGAAGCAAGGAGTGGCTGTTGCGATAGTTGCTATGTGATGACCTCCTCAAATGGAAGATTCTCAAGAATATACGGCATTTTGCCAGATGAAATTTGGAGATGAAAAATGAAAGATATCCGTATTTTCGGTGCCGACTTTGAAAGAAGTAAGCGCATTGTGACCCAGGGGGATTTTGCCCTCACAGCAGGTATGCCCAACCCCATTCATATGGGTATCATCAACCGCCTCTTTACAGTGATTATTCTTGGATTTTGCTTTTCAGGGATTCTGATCTATGGCGTATTAATCGGGATACCAGAGTTTATCAGTGTAGATAGCGATGTTCATATCATTTCTCTGGAAGCAGGACTGCTGATTCATAACATGAGTAGCTTTCTAAAGCCCTTTAATCTGACGGTATATGTGATATCCTATCTAGGAATGGTGCTTGTTTTTTGGCCCAAAAAACGTTTGACTAGCCAGCTTTGGACCTACTTTCCCTTCTACTTTGCCATGTCCATTTGCGCTTTCATATCAGGACTGTACTTTGCCAGTGCAGTGGCATATGATGCTTATACATGGCTGGGCTTCTGGATTGAGCTTGGGATAGGTATGGCTCTCTTTTTCTGGATTATTCTCAATAGTATCCAGAATCTCAAGCGCAGACTAAATGATCAAGAGGAAAAGTCAATCCTTAAGCAGCTAGTCAGGATTCTCGCTGGAATCACGGCAGTTCTCTTTCCAGTGTCGCTGGCCTATCATCTGCTATATCAAGTCCCTCTTCAGTGGTATTTTTACATTTTAGGCTTGTTTTTGCCGATTTGGTTTGTCATTGGAGGTCATTTTATCGCCTTTATGATCAATGTCCATATCTTTCAAGCCTACTATATCCACAAATACCCAGAAGAGTATAAGGTTTATTTAAAGATATCAGACCGAGAATGGTACAGCAAACGATACTATAAAAAACTGGTAAAAAGTGGACAGTTGAAGGAAGAGAGAACGTGAGGAAATCGGTTTTCCTATATAAAATGGAGGTTATTTATGAAAATATATGATGACGTTATTAAAAGTTTGATTTCGCTCCCCTTTTTAAAGGAAAACAGAGAAACAGAAATCCCAATAAAACAGATAAAGAAACTGCAAGAAGCGGAGAAGAATATTAATAGTTTAAAATGGGAGAATTTTGTGTTAGAGAAAGATGGTGATTTTAGTGTCTATCTTTTTAAAAACCAGAGTGACATTTATAAACACTGGAATTCACTTGCAAATAGTGCAAAAGAGGAAATAATTCCCGAAATTGAAGCGCGATTAGATAACCTGATTACGGAAGGTAAACTGGTAGCATCCATGAAAGATCAGATTCTATTTGATATCATCGGCTTGGCAATCTACTTGACCATTAAAAACGTGGTTCCCCAAGCTGAGTCAAGATTTTTCGATGATTTGTGTGCTTTATATCAAGCAGGCTACATTCCTTGCGGATATGCGGGTGGAAAGTATAAAGTTTTCTAACTTGGATTGTTACGAAAGTTAATCTTACTGTTGAAATAGTCTGTGAATTTTTAAATATGGCTAGCCGTGTTAGGGACTCATGTTCTCCAGAAAACATCCCTATCTTGATGATTCAAAGGGGAAATGGTTAAATAAACTTCTCTTCCAAATGCAAAACAAAAGAACCTCAGAGGAAGGTCTCTGAGGTTCTTTGCGTTCTAGTTTCCATATTTCTGGTAAAAATCAACCTTAACCTGAATAAAGGTTTCGGCTTCGCGTAGTAGTTGCAGTAGGGTGGCACGGGTCTCAAACTCCTCGCGTGTTTTAGGGAGACTCCGATTGCGGAAGACTTGCAGATAGCGTTCGATGTCATCAAGTAGGTCATGAGCAGGATTGGTCTGACTTAGCTGGGCAGCAATCTTAGAAAAGAGCTGGGCCAAAATCAAACTCTCACTTGCGGCCAGATGACAGGTATTAATCTGCTGGGCCATATTTCGCAGGATACGACTTTGTCGCTGCCTCATCTCAAAGTAGTGGATATGGTAGTCCGTCTGGTGAAAGAGATGATCCGAGTGGTCCAAATAGACCAGTTTGAGGGCTTCATCGAGGAGCTTGTCTAATTGGTCAACGAGTTGGGCTTGGTTGCGCCCGTCTCCTCTTGACAGATAGTATTTAAAGCGAAGCAGGATGTCTTTTAACTTTTCTTCGACCTGAAGGTGGTAACTTTGAATGGCTTTCTCACGAGAGGGCATGTAAAGGTTGACCAACAGAGCAAAGCTTGTCCCGATGAGAAAGAGGAGCACTTCATTGAGCAAGAGATCTGGGGAGGTAGACTCCTGTACCAAGAGATGACCGACCAAGACACTGCTAGGTGTGATGCCGATTTCCCAACCCATTTTGTAAGCAAGAGGGACGTAGAGAGCCAGATAAAGGCCCAGGCTCCAGATGTGAAAGCCTGTCAGCTGAAAGGCTAGAACGCCGATAGCGAGCGCTAGGAGCATGGAAAAGAGGCGGTTGCGTGCTAATTTCAGCGTGCTTCTGCGTGTGTCAGATAGGCTTAAGAGGGCGATAATTCCAGCTGAAACTGCTGATGATAAATCTAAAAAATAAGCGAGAAAACAAGCGAGACAGGTCGCTAAGATCAGTTTTGTTGTACGTTGAGTGAGGGACATGAAAATTTCCTAAACTAATAGAATCGAGTGTTTAACGAGGAGTCAGAGACTAGGGACGAATTTTTCGTTTTGTAGCATACTCAGCAACCGCTGTAAAGAGGACATCTGTTGAAGAGTTCAGGGCTGTTTCGCAGGAGTCTTGAACGACCCCAATCACAAAACCGACTCCGACAACCTGCATAGCCAAGTCATTTGAAATCCCAAAGAGGCTACAAGCGACAGGAATGAGGAGAAGGGATCCCCCAGCGATTCCAGAGGCACCGCAGGCAGAAATGGCAGCCACTACACTGAGTACAAATGCTGTCCCAAAGTCTACCGAGATTCCGAGTGTATTGACCGCAGCCAGAGTCAGGACATTTATGGTAACGGCAGCGCCAGCCATATTGATGGTCGAACCAAGCGGGATAGAGACAGAGTAGGTGTCAGGATTCAGTCCCAAGTCTTGGCAGAGTTTCATATTGACAGGGATATTTGCAGCAGAGCTACGAGTGAAGAAGGCTGTAATACCACTGACACGTAGGCATTTCAAAACAAGGGGATAGGGATTTTTCCTCATAAAGAGAAAGGCGATGAGTGGGTTGACGATGAGAGCTACAAAGGCCATGGTAGCAATCAAGAGTCCTAGGAGGACACCGTAGTTAGCCAGACTGGCAATGCCCTTGTCAGAGATGGTCTTAAACACCAAACCTAAAATCCCAAAGGGTGCTAGATTGATAATCCATTCCACGATTTTAGAGGTAACATCCGCCATGGTTTTCAGTAATTCTTTGCTGTGTTTACTTGCCTCTCTCATAGCCAAGCCAAAGACGACTGCCCAGGATAAGATTCCGATATAGTTAGCTTGGACAATGGCATTTAGGGGATTGTCCACCAGTTTGAGCAGGAGATTGCTGAGAACTTGCGCGATGCCATCAGGAGCAGCAACTTCAGTATTTGCACTGGTCAGGGTGATTTGAACAGGCAGTAAGAAACTAGCTAGAACGGCCACCAATGCTGCAGCAAAGGTTCCGAGCAAGTATAGGAAAATAACCGTCTTCATATTGGTGTTTTGTCCCTTTTGGTGCTGGGAAAGGGCATTGGCAACAAGAGCAAAAACTAGAATAGGAGCGATGGCTTTCAGTCCGCCTACAAAGAGATCTCCAAGCAGACCAATTCCTGTAAGGTTTGGAAAGAGCATCCCCAATGTCACTCCAAAAATCATTCCAATAAGGATTCGTTTGATGAGGCTTGCCTTGGTCCAGGCTCTAATGATTCGTTTCATAGCAGTCTCCTTCAAATGTATTGTTTATAATTATAGTATAAATATGCTATAGAGGCAAGTAATATTTTGAAAATAGAGACGATAACTGAATAATTATGAAAGAAATGAGACTGGTCATTTTATGGTATAATAGGAAAAAGGAGTTTTATATGCAAGATTTTTTTCAACGCTATTTTGATAAACTTGATTTAACAACCATATTAGAGAATCTCTTGACCAAGGTGATTTCTCTTTTGATTTTGTTCTTACTATTTTATATAGCTAAAAAGATGCTTCATGCGACTGTACGAAAGATTGTTAAGCCCTCGCTTAAATTTTCAAATCGAGATGCAGGAAGACAAAAGACCATTTCTCGTTTGCTGGAGAATGTCTTTAACTACATTCTTTATTTCTTTCTGCTCTACTGTATCCTGTCTATTTTAGGTTTGCCGGTTTCTAGCCTCCTTGCTGGTGCGGGAATTGCTGGGGTGGCCATTGGTATGGGGGCGCAAGGCTTTCTATCCGATGTCATCAATGGCTTTTTCATCCTTTTTGAACGCCAGCTTGATGTAGGTGATGAAGTGGTTCTCACAAATGGACCTATTACCGTATCTGGCAAGGTTGTTAGCGTAGGGATCCGTACAACGCAACTGCGAGGTGACGATCAAGCTCTTCACTTTGTTCCTAACCGAAATATCACTGTTGTCAGCAACTTTTCCCGCACAGAGTAGCTCTGCTATTTTGGCAGATTTGTGGTACAATAGAAAGAGTTTGGTAAAGGAGAAAATATGTTTGTAGAAAAGCAGTTGGGCAATGGATGCACTTGGATTAACCTAGATTTGGGAAAATTGAAAAAACTAGAAGATCTCTCTGAAATCTATGGATTGGACAAGGAAACCATCGAATACGCACTGGATAGAAATGAGCGTGCCCACATGGACTATCACCGCGAAAGTGGAACCGTCACCTTTATCTACAATGTATTGGATTTGAAAAAGGACAAGGAATACTATGAAGCCTTTCCCATGACCTTTATCGTGGAACATCATCGCTTGATTACGATTAGCAATAAGAAAAATGCCTATGTGATTGAACAGATGACACGTTATTTAGAGAGTCATGATATGCTTTCTATCTACAAATTTCTCTTTGCTAGTCTGGAAATCATCAGCAATGCCTACTATCCTGTCATCGAACAGATGGATAAGAGTAAGGATGAGGTCAACGGCCTCTTGCGTCAGCGAACGACCAAGAAAAACCTCTTTGCCCTTTCCGACTTGGAAACTGGTATGGTCTATCTGACAGCGGCTGCCAAGCAGAATCGCATGTTACTAGAACATATCCAAGGACATGCTCTTTATCGCAGATTTAACGAAGTTGAGAGAGAACAGTTTGATGATGCCATGATTGAGGCTCACCAGCTGGTTTCGATGACCGATTTGATTTCTCAAGTTCTGCAACAACTATCAGCCTCTTACAACAACATTCTGAATAATAACCTGAATGATAACTTGACAACCTTGACCATCATTTCAGTCTTGCTAGCAGTCTTGGCAGTAGTGACGGGCTTTTTCGGGATGAATGTTCCCCTCCCCTTCACAGACGAGCCCTATGCTTGGGTCTACATCAGCGTGGCCAGTGCAGTCTTATGGCTGATCCTGTCATTGATTTTGAGAAAAATTGCGAAAAAAAGTTAAGAAAAGGAGCCAGAATGGCAATTGAAAACTATATGCCAGATTTTGCTGTGGAAGCAGTTTATGATCTGACAGTACCAAGCCTGCAAGCGCATGGTATCAAGGCTGTTTTGGTCGATTTGGACAATACCCTCATTGCTTGGAACAACCCTGATGGGACGCCAGAGATGAAGCAGTGGCTACACGACCTTCGGGATGCAGGTATTCGCATCATCGTAGTCTCAAATAACACCAAAAATCGGGTTCAACGAGCAGTTGAGCAATTTGGAATTGATTACGTTTATTGGGCCTTGAAGCCTTTCACATTTGGGATTGACCGTGCCATGAAGGAATTTCACTATGAGAAAAATGAAGTGGTCATGGTTGGTGACCAGCTCATGACGGATATTCGGGCAGCCCATCGTGCAGGAATTCGATCGATTTTGGTCAAACCCTTGGTCCAACATGACTCTATCAAAACGCAGATCAACCGAGCTCGCGAGCGCCGTGTCATGAAGCAAATCACTGAAAAGTACGGACCGATTACATATAAAAAAGGAATCTAACTATGGAAGAAATTCTCTGTATTGGTTGTGGAGCAACCATTCAGACGACAGACAAGACTGGTCTTGGATTTACGCCCCAGTCGGCACTCGAAAAAGGGTTGGAGACAGGTGAAGTCTATTGCCAACGCTGTTTCCGTCTCCGTCATTACAATGAAATAACAGATGTCCAGTTGACGGACGATGATTTCCTCAAGCTCTTGCACGAGGTGGGAGACAGTGATGCCTTGGTGGTCAATGTCATTGATATCTTTGACTTTAATGGTTCTGTCATCCCAGGCTTGCCACGCTTTGTATCGGGCAATGATGTCCTCTTGGTTGGAAATAAAAAAGATATCCTGCCCAAGTCTGTTAAACCGGGCAAGATTAGCCAATGGCTCGTAGAGCGTGCCCACGAAGAAGGACTTCGTCCAGTTGATGTCGTCCTAACTTCGGCACAAAACAAACATGCTATCAAGGAAGTCATTGACAAGATTGAACACTACCGTAAGGGTCGCGATGTCTATGTAGTCGGTGTGACTAACGTTGGAAAATCAACTCTCATCAATGCCATTATCCAAGAAATAACGGGTGACCAGAATGTCATCACGACTTCGCGCTTCCCAGGTACAACCTTGGATAAGATTGAGATTCCGCTTGACGACGGATCTTATATTTACGATACGCCTGGAATCATCCACCGTCACCAAATGGCCCACTACTTGACAGCTAAAAACCTCAAGTATGTCAGCCCTAAAAAGGAAATCAAGCCCAAAACCTATCAGCTTAACCCTGAGCAAACTCTATTTTTAGGTGGTCTCGGACGATTTGACTTTATTGCAGGAGAAAAGCAAGGATTTACTGCTTTCTTTGATAATGAACTCAAACTCCACCGTACCAAGCTTGAAGGAGCGAGTGCATTCTACGACAAGCACCTAGGAACCCTTCTCACACCACCAAATAGCAAGGAAAAAGAAGATTTTCCAAAACTAGTCCAGCATGTATTTGCCATCAAGGACAAGACTGACTTAGTCATCTCAGGACTCGGCTGGATCCGTGTAACAGGAACAGCCAAAGTCGCCGTCTGGGCACCAGAAGGCGTCGCAGTCGTCACACGAAAAGTAATTATTTAAAATAAAATCACTGAGCGAACAAAGTGAGCTCATAAAAAGATAGTTATTGTCGTGGTGTGATTGCCAATCGTTAGATTGGCAAGGGGCACACTTGAGACCTAGGCTCAAGTGTGAGGTCAGGAAATCCATTTTTCAAAGATGAGATCTTTGGAAAATTAGTTCCGACCGTCCCCCACCACCTAAAATAACTATCAAAAATCAAGGAAGAAAGATTATGTCATTAACATCGAAACAACGTGCCTTCCTCAACAGCCAGGCACACACCCTCAAACCCATCATCCAAATCGGAAAAAATGGTCTCAACGACCAAATAAAAACCAGCATCCGTCAAGCTCTTGACGCCCGCGAATTGATTAAAGTCACACTCTTGCAAAACACAGATGAAAACATCCACGAAGTAGCTGAAATTTTAGAAGAAGAAATCGGTGTAGATACTGTCCAAAAAATCGGACGCATCTTGATCTTGTTTAAACAATCCAGCAAGAAAGAAAATCGCAAGATTTCCAAAAAAGTCAAAGAAATCTAAAACCTACTCCAAACAACTGTTTTTACAGAGAATTAAAGGAAGACGAGCCTATGGCAATCGAATTATTGACTCCCTTTACCAAGGTAGAGTTGGAGCCAGAAATCAAGGAGAAAAAACGCAAACAAGTCGGGATTTTAGGGGGAAATTTTAACCCTGTCCACCATGCCCATCTTGTTGTGGCGGACCAAGTACGACAACAGTTAGGACTGGACCAGGTCCTGCTTATGCCTGAATACCAACCACCTCATGTAGATAAAAAGGAAACCATTCCCGAGCACCATCGGCTCAAGATGCTTGAGTTGGCGATTGAGGGGATTGAAGGTCTGGACATTGAAACCATTGAGCTGGAGCGCAAGGGCATTTCTTACACCTACGACACTATGAAGATTTTGACAGAGCAACATCCTGACACAGATTATTACTTTATTATCGGTGCGGATATGGTGGACTATCTGCCTAAATGGTACCGAATTGATGAGCTGGTCGATATGGTTCAGTTTGTTGGAGTTCAGCGCCCACGCTATAAGGCAGGGACTTCCTATCCAGTTATCTGGGTGGATGTGCCTCTCATGGACATTTCCTCCAGCATGGTGCGTGACTTCATTGCCCAAGGTCGGAAACCTAACTTTCTCCTACCTCAGCCAGTGCTAGACTACATCGAGAAGGAGGGGCTTTACTGATGGCATACCAAGACTATATCAACTGTTCCCGTGAGGTTTTGTTGGAAAGAATGGCAGAGCTTCTGCCTGAAAAACGTTTGACCCATTGTCTGGGTGTAGAGCGCGCAGCTATAGAACTGGCTCAGAGCTTTGGTGTGGATAGTGAGAAAGCAGGTCTAGCAGGACTTCTCCACGACTATGCTAAAAAGTTGTCAGATCAGGAATTTCTAGACTTGATTGATCGTTATCAGCTAGACCCCGACCTCAAAAACTGGGGCAATAATGTTTGGCATGGGATGGTTGGCATCTACAAGATTCAGGAAGATTTGGATTTGCGTAATCCGGAGATCCTAAGAGCTATTGAAATTCATACAGTCGGTGCTGGTCAGATGACCGATCTAGATAAAGTCATCTACGTTGCAGACTATATTGAGCACAATCGTGCCTTTCCAGGAGTGGACCAGGCGCGTGAGATTGCTGAGCTGTCGCTCAATAAGGCAGTGGCCTACGAAACAGCTCGTACTGTGGAACATTTGGCTCATCAAGATTTTCCCATCTATCCCCAAACCCTTGAAACCTATAACGCCTTTGTGCACTATTTGAAAGAGGACTAAATGAACGAAAAAGAATTACTAGAACTAGTCGTGAAAGCGGCTGATGAGAAACGTGCGGAGGATATCCTTGCACTTGATGTACAAGATTTGACCAGTGTGACAGACTACTTTGTTATCACTAGCTCGATGAATAGCCGTCAGTTGGACGCAATCGCTTATAATATCCGTGAAAAAGTAGCCGAAGCTGGTGTTAAAGGCAGCCGTGTCGAAGGTGATGCAGCTGGAGGCTGGGTCTTGCTAGACCTCGGAGGGGTCGTCGTGCATATCTTCTCAGAAGAAATGCGTGCCCACTATAACTTAGAAAAACTATGGCATGAGGCGAGCTCAATAGACATTTCAGAAGCCTTAGCATAGGATATGAACTCAGTTGCAGTCAACTGGGTTTTATTTGCTTATTTTAGAAAAAAATTGATGGAAAGGTGAGGGCGTCGTGTTTTGTTCATTTCAGAACTGAACACGAGCTAAAAGCAGTGAGAAAAAGATAACCTTCCCTTGTATCTGACGCTACGTTGGTAAGATTCCTATTTTCTCTTTGCTTTTAACGCTCTTTGTATCTTAGAAAGGATTAGAACCCGTCCTGTAATCGTTGGAAAATAGATAGCCTTCCTTGGAGCTCGGCTCCATCGTGAAGCTCCTAATTTTCATTCCGATTACGGGCGGACTTGGTATCATGTTTTATGGCTACATATGAAACCTTTGCGGCTGTTTACGATGCTGTGATGGATGATAGTTTATACGATAAATGGACGGATTTTTCCCTCCGTCATTTGCCAAAGACTAAGGAGAGAAAGAAACTCTTGGAGCTGGCTTGTGGGACGGGAATCCAGTCTGTGCGCTTTTCTCAGGCTGGTTTTGATGTAACTGGACTGGACTTGAGCGCGGATATGCTGAAGATTGCGGAGAAGAGAGCGACTTCAGCCAGGCAAAAGATTGATTTTATTGAAGGCAATATGTTGGATTTATCCAAGGTGGGTAAATATGACTTTGTCACTTGTTATTCGGACTCTATCTGTTACATGCAGGATGAGGTGGAAGTAGGGGATGTCTTTAAGGAAGTCTATAATGCCCTTAACGAAGATGGTGTCTTTATCTTTGATGTGCATTCAACCTACCAGACAGATGAGGTTTTCCCAGGCTATTCTTACCATGAAAATGCCGAAGACTTCGCTATGCTTTGGGATACCTATGAGGACGAAGCACCTCACTCCATCGTGCATGAGTTGACTTTCTTTATCAAGGAAGCGGACGGTTCCTTTAGTCGCCACGATGAAGTGCATGAGGAGCGGACCTATGAAGTCTTAACCTATGATATTTTGCTGGAACAAGCTGGTTTCAAGTCCTTCAAACTATACGCAGACTTTGAGGACAAGGAGCCAACAGAAAACAGTAGACGTTGGTTTTTTGTCGCACAGAAGTAGGAGATTTTTATGACCATCACAGGTATTATCGCGGAGTTCAATCCTTTTCATAATGGCCACAAATACCTGCTTGAGCAGGCGGAGGGACTGAAAATCGTTGCCATGTCTGGAAATTTCATGCAACGAGGAGAGCCTGCTATCGTGGAAAAGTGGACACGGGCTCAAATGGCACTGGAGAATGGAGCAGATCTGGTAGTGGAATTGCCCTTTTTAGTCAGTGTTCAGGCAGCTGATTTCTTCGGTCAAGGAGCTGTGGATATCTTGGCTCGCTTGGGTATTGATACTCTAGCTTTCGGGACAGAGGAAGTTCTGGATTATCAAAAAATATCTGACTTATACACAGAGCGAGGTACTGAGATGGAGAAATTTGTGGACAATCTACCTGATTCCCTCTCCTATCCCCAGAAAACCCAAGCTATGTGGAAGGAATTTGCCGGTCTTGATTTTTCAGGCAACACTCCCAATCATGTCCTTGCTCTGGCCTATGCCAAGGCGGTTGCGGGACGTAGAATCAAACTCCATCCGATTCCGCGTCAGGGAGCGGGGTATCATTCTGTTGATAAGGAGGTGGACTTTGCCTCGGCGACAGCACTTCGTCAGCATCAATCAGACCAAGATTTCTTAGAATGCTTTATGCCTTCTGTTGACCTCTTTGAGCAGGCCAGTAAGGTGAGCTGGGATGACTATTTTCCATTTCTCCGCTATCAAATCTTGTCAAATCCAGATCTAACGACCATCTATCAGGTCAATAAAGAAATGGCAGTTCGCATCAAGGATGCTATCAAAACAGCCCAGTCTGTGGAGGAATTGGTCGAGGCGGTTGCGACTAAACGCTACACTAAGGCGCGTGTCAGACGCCTCTTGACCTATATCTTGGTGCAGGCCAGGGAAAGTGACTTGCCAGAGGGCATCCATGTCCTAGGATTTACAGAAAAAGGCAGACAACATCTCAAGTCTCTGAAAGAGCAGGTCCATCTAGTCAGCCGAATTGGAAAAGAACCTTGGGATGCTATGACTCAAAAAGCAGATCAGATTTACCAACTAGGACAGCCAAGTATAGCAGAGCAGAATTTCGGAAGAGCGCCGATTAGAATAGAAACAAACTAAGTCAACTGAAAGGTAGGCTATTTTATTGTATGTTTTAATGAAAATGTCATTTTTAAGAGTTAGAAAGTTTGTTTTGCGATTTCAGAACTTTCTCCTAAAATTCACACAAAACTCTTCAATTTGGGTTTGTGAAAATCGGTTTTTTATGATAGAATATTAAGGAATGTATGTCATTCGATAAACAAATTTAATGAGGTAAAAACATGGAAATCATGACACTTGCGATTGCTGTTTTTGCCGTCATCATTGGTTTAGTCATTGGATATGTCAGCATCTCAGCTAAGATGAAATCATCTCAAGAGGCTGCAGAGTTGATGCTTCTAAATGCTGAACAAGAAGCAACTAATTTACGAGGACAAGCTGAGCGCGAAGCGGATTTATTACTAAATGAAGCCAAGAGCGAAAGCAAGTCTCTTAAAAAAGAAGCACTATTGGAGGCCAAAGAGGAAGCCAGAAAATACCGTGAAGAAGTGGACGCTGAATTTAAGTCAGAACGTCAGGAGCTCAAGCAAATTGAAAGTCGTTTGACGGAGAGAGCTACGAGCCTTGACCGTAAGGACGACAATTTGACGAACAAAGAAAAAACACTTGAACAAAAAGAACAAAGTATTTCTGATAGAGCAAAAAACCTTGATGCACGTGAAGAGCAATTAGAGGAAGTCGAAAGACAAAAAGAAGCTGAACTTGAACGTATCGGCTCGCTTTCCCAAACTGAGGCTCGAGATATTATCTTGGCTCAGACAGAGGAAAACTTGACCAAGGAAATTGCTAGCCGCATTCGTGAGGCAGAGCAAGAAGTCAAGGAACGTTCAGACAAGATTGCGAAAGATATTTTGGTTCAGGCTATGCAGCGTATCGCTGGTGACTATGTAGCAGAGTCAACAAACTCGACAGTTCACCTACCAGATGATACCATGAAGGGACGCATTATCGGTCGTGAAGGTCGCAATATTCGTACCTTTGAAAGTTTGACAGGGGTTGATGTCATTATCGACGATACACCGGAAGTGGTAACCTTGTCAGGATTTGATCCGATTCGTCGTGAAATTGCTCGTATGACCATGGAAATGTTGCTCAAGGATGGCCGCATCCACCCAGCTCGTATTGAGGAGTTGGTGGAGAAGAACCGTCAAGAGATTGACAATAAAATCCGTGAATACGGGGAGGCTGCTGCCTATGAGATTGGTGCGCCAAACCTCCATCCAGACTTGATGAAGATCATGGGACGTTTGCAGTTCCGTACTTCTTATGGACAAAATGTCTTGCGTCATTCGATTGAGGTTGCCAAGTTATCTGGTATCATCGCGAGTGAACTTGGTGAAAATGCAGCTCTTGCCCGTCGTGCTGGATTCCTTCATGACATCGGGAAAGCTATTGATCGCGAGGTTGAAGGTAGCCACGTTGAGATTGGTACGGAGTTGGCTCGTAAGTACAAGGAACACCCAGTTGTAGTGAATACTATTGCTAGCCACCACGGTGATGTCGAAGCCGAAAGCGTCATTGCAGTGATCGTTGCTGCAGCAGATGCCTTGAGTGCAGCGCGTCCAGGTGCTCGTAGCGAGTCTCTTGAAAGCTACATCAAGCGTCTCCATGACTTGGAAGAAATCGCCAACGGCTTTGAAGGAGTGCAAAATAGCTTTGCCCTTCAAGCAGGACGTGAAATCCGTATCATGGTAAATCCAGGACAAATCAAAGACGACAAAGTCACAATCTTGGCTCACAAAGTTCGTGAGAAAATTGAAAATAATCTCGATTACCCAGGAAATATCAAGGTAACCGTGATCCGCGAACTTCGTGCAGTAGATTATGCTAAATAAATAAGAAAGAGCAGTTGAAATATTACTGCTTTTTTGTTACACTAGATAGAAAGACTGTAGAAGGATAACTGACGCTATCATCAGTATCCGAGAGAAATTTTACTTTATTTCACAGACTAACTAAAGGAGACATAATGGCAGACCGAGGCTTGCTAATCGTTTTTTCTGGTCCTTCAGGAGTTGGGAAAGGAACGGTTAGAAGAGAGATTTTTGAGAGTTCTGAGAATCAATTTCAATACTCTGTATCAATGACGACGCGTGCGCAACGTCCTGGTGAAGTGGACGGGGTGGACTATTTCTTCCGTACTCGTGAAGAGTTTGAAGAGCTAATCCGTCAAGGTCAGATGTTGGAATATGCAGAATATGTCGGTAACTACTATGGAACTCCTCTGACCTATGTCAATGAAACTCTGGACAAGGGAATCGATGTCTTTCTTGAGATTGAAGTCCAAGGAGCCCTTCAGGTTAAGAAAAAGGTTCCAGATGCTGTCTTTATCTTCCTAACGCCACCAGATTTGGATGAATTGCAAGATCGTTTGGTAGGTCGTGGAACAGATAGTGCAGAAGTGATTGCCCAACGAATCGAAAAAGCCAAGGAAGAAATTGCTCTTATGCGTGAGTATGATTATGCTATTGTTAACGATCAGGTGCCCCTCGCTGCTGAACGTGTCAAGCGTGTGATCGAAGCAGAACACTTCCGTGTGGACCGTGTCATTGGTCACTACCAGGAGATGTTGCCAAAATCTCCAACTACTCGATAAACTATAGGAAACAGGTACAAGCAAATGATGTTAAAACCCTCTATCGATACCTTGCTGGACAAGGTACCATCAAAATATTCACTCGTAATCTTGGAAGCAAAACGTGCCCACGAACTAGAAGCAGGCGCACCAGCGACTCAAGAGTTTAAGTCTGAAAAATCAACTCTTCGTGCTTTAGAAGAAATCGAGTCTGGAAATGTAACCATTCACCCAGATCCAGAAGGAAAACGTGAAGCAGTTCGTCTCCGTATCGAAGAAGAAAAACGCCGCAAGGAAGAAGAAGAAAAGAAAATCAAAGAGCAAATCGCTAAAGAAAAAGAAGATGGTGAAAAAATTTAAGGTTGGGGGGACTCAATCTTATTTTTTCTATTGCAAGAATGTAGTGACAAGAAGGAGGTGAGAAAATGGCGATCGCAAAGATTATCGTGGATGTTCCCCTGATGCAGACGGACCAGCCCTATAGCTACAAGGTCCCTGAGGAATTTGTAGAGATGCTGGAAGTCGGTATGCGGGTCCATGTCCCCTTCGGTAAGGGCAATCGTTTGATCCAAGGAATTGTGTTGGGCTTGGAGTCCCAGTCGGATGAAGAAGTGGCAGATCAGGACTTGAAAGAGATTGCGGAGGTGCTAGACTTTTCTCCAGTCTTGACCCAAGAGCAACTCTGGCTGGCAGAGGAGTTACGCAAGTCAGTCTTTTCTTACAAAATCTCCATTTTAAAAGCCATGTTGCCGGGATTTTTAAACTCCAGTTATGATAAGATTCTCTATCCTTTAGAAGGCCTAAGCCAGGGAGACAAAGAGCGCTTGTTTGGTTCAGAAGATTCGCTAGCCTTTTCATCTCTAGATTTGGCCAAGCAGGCAGAAATGATGCGTTTGACGAGAAAAGGGCTGCTCCGCCTAGAATACCAGGCTGTCGATCAGAAGAAGGTCAAGACCCAGCCTTGGTATGAGGTTGATGCTACTCGACTAGAGCAGATTGAGATTTCTGCGCGTGCTAAGAAAAAGGCAGAGCTGAGAGACTATTTGCTTGCTCATCCTGAGAGTGCTCCTCTGGCTAGTTTGTTAGAATCTTATTCGCGGGAGCAAGTCAACTTCTTTGTGGATCAAGGGGCTCTAACCCTAGTACAAAAGGAAGTGCAACGTTCAGCTGCTTATTTCGAAGGCATTGAAGCCAGCCAACCTTTGGAATTGAATCCTGAACAAAGACAGGCACGTGATGCGGTTGTCAGTGCTATTGGCAGTCAGCAACCTCCTTTCCTTCTTCAAGGGATTACAGGAAGTGGGAAAACAGAGGTTTACTTACAGATCATCCAAGGGGCCTTGGACAAGGGTAAGACGGCTATTTTGCTGGTACCTGAGATTTCTCTGACGCCACAGATGACGGAGCGGTTCATTGCTCGTTTCGGAGAGAAAGTGGCCATTCTTCACTCAGGCCTGTCCAATGGTGAAAAGTACGATGAATGGCGCAAGGTTGAGCGTGGAGATGCCCAAGTTGTCGTTGGCGCTCGATCAGCTATCTTTGCTCCACTGAAAAATCTAGGTGTCATGATTATCGATGAAGAGCATGAAGCTAGCTACAAACAAGACAGCAATCCCCGATATCATGCTAGAGAGGCCGCCATTCTACGGGCTCAGTACAATCAAGCAGCCCTGGTCCTTGGTTCAGCAACACCGAGCTTAGAGAGCCGTGCGCGGGCTGGAAAAGGCGTCTATCAGCACTTACGTCTGACCCAACGGGCCAATCCTTTGGCCACTATTCCTGAGGTTCAAGTGATTGACTTTCGTGACTATATCGGGCAGAATGAGACATCAAACTTTACGCCTCCTTTGCTAGAGGCCATCCAAGACCGTTTGGATAAAAAAGAGCAGGTAGTCCTCATGCTCAACCGTCGGGGTTATTCTAGCTTTGTCATGTGTCGGGAGTGTGGGACGGTAGATAGTTGCCCCAACTGCGATATTTCTCTGACTCTCCACATGGATACCAAAACCATGAACTGCCATTACTGTGGTTTTTCGAAGGGGATTCCTCATATCTGTCCCAACTGTCAGAGTCGCAGTATTCGTTACTATGGGACGGGGACACAGAAAGCCTATGATGAACTGGCAGAACTCTTTCCTCAGGCCCGTATTCTGCGGATGGATGTGGATACGACCCGCAAGAAAGGCAGTCACCAAGCTCTTCTTGACCAGTTTGGCCAAGGTGAAGCAGATATCTTGCTGGGAACTCAGATGATTGCCAAGGGCTTGGATTTTCCAAATGTGACCCTAGTCGGAGTGCTCAATGCGGATACGGCCTTGAACTTGCCTGATTTCCGTTCTTCCGAGAGAACCTTCCAGCTCTTAACTCAGGTGGCTGGTCGTGCAGGTCGTGCGGAAAAAGCTGGGCAGGTCTTGATTCAGTCATACAATCCTGAGCACTATGCCATTCGTTTTGCCAAAGATCAGGACTACGAAGGCTTTTACGCTTATGAAATGAGTATCAGGCGCCAACTCGGCTATCCGCCATATTATTTCACTATTGGGATTACCCTCTCTCACAAGAAAGAAGAAGAGGTTGTCAAACGTGCCTATGAAGTCATGGGAATTTTGCAATCAGGTTTATCGGAAACTAGTAAAATCCTTGGACCGACACCAAAACCCATTGCCCGTACCCACAACCTGTATCATTACCAGATTTTGATCAAATACCGTTTAGAAGATGAGCTGGGCCCAACCCTCAACCAGGTCTTGGCCTTGACTCAAGAACGGGAAAATAGCGAGCTTCGTCTCAGCATTGACCACGAACCGCAGCAATTTTTATAAGAAGGAGAAGAAATGACAAAACTAATCTTTATGGGGACACCTGATTTTTCAGCGACAGTTTTGAAGGGGTTGTTATCAGATGACCGTTACGAGATCCTAGCTGTTGTGACCCAGCCTGACCGCGCTGTCGGCCGTAAAAAAGTGATCCAAGAAACCCCAGTCAAGCAGGCCGCCAAAGAAGCGGGTCTCCCTATCTACCAACCTGAAAAATTATCTGGGAGCCCAGAGCTGGAAGCTATTATGAATTTAGGAGCGGATGGGATTGTGACCGCTGCTTTTGGACAGTTTCTCCCAAGTAAACTCCTTGATAGCATGGATTTTGCGGTCAACGTTCACGCTTCCCTTCTTCCCAAACACCGTGGTGGCGCACCCATTCATTATGCCCTGATTCAAGGGGATGAGGAAGCTGGTGTGACCATTATGGAAATGGTTAAAGAAATGGATGCAGGAGATATGATTTCCCGCCGTAGTATTCCTATTACAGATGAGGACAATGTCGGTATCTTGT
The DNA here is from genome assembly GCF_026782125.1 of Streptococcus oralis. Lineage (GTDB taxonomy): Bacteria > Bacillota > Bacilli > Lactobacillales > Streptococcaceae > Streptococcus > Streptococcus oralis_CE. The sequence goes on from NZ_JAKUVY010000006.1 coordinate 190,317, forward strand.
TTGAAAAATTAGCGATTGTTGGTCGCGATTTACTTTTGGATACGCTACCTGACTACCTAGCAGGAGAAATCCAACCTGAACCTCAAGATCCTAGTCAAGTTACTTTCTCGCCAAATATTAAGCCAGAAGAAGAGAAACTCGATTGGACTAAAACCAATCGCCAACTCTTCAACCAAATCCGCGGCATGAATCCTTGGCCTGTTGCCCATACTTTTCTCAAAGGCGACCGCTTTAAAATCTATGAAGCCCTACCAGTAGAAGGTCAGGGTTCTCCGGGTGAAATCCTCTCTATTGGTAAGAAAGAATTAATCGTTGCAACGGCTGAAGGTGCTCTGTCTCTCAAGCAAGTGCAGCCAGCTGGTAAGCCTAAGATGGACATTTCTTCCTTCCTCAACGGAGTTGGACGGACATTGACTGTAGGAGAACGATTTGGTGACTAAAGTAGAAACGGCTAGAAATCTAGCTCTAGCAGTATTAGAGGATGTTTTTGTCAACCAAGCATATTCGAATATCGCCTTAAATAAACACCTCAAGGGCAGTCATCTCTCTGCCCCAGACAAGGGGTTAGTGACAGAGATTGTCTACGGAACGGTAGCCCGCAAACTCACTTTGGAATGGTACCTGTCTCACTTTATCGAAGACCGAGATAAGCTAGATAACTGGCTCTATATCCTGCTCCTTCTGAGCGCCTACCAACTTCGGTATCTGGATAAAATTCCTAATCACGCTGTAGTCAATGAAGCGGTAGAGCTAGCCAAAGCCCGTAAAAAAGGCAGTGAAAAATTAGTCAACGCAGTCCTTCGTCGTATTTTGCGAGAAGGCTGGCCAGATGTTGACAGCATCAAACGCAAAAACAAGCGTGATTCCATTGCCTATTCTCTCCCAGTTTGGCTAGTATCTAAGCTCAAGAAAGAATACGGTAAAGAGCGAGCACAAGCCATTTTTGAAAGCCTCTTAATGCGCAACAAAGCTAGCATCCGAGTGACTGACTTGAGTCGAAAAGAGGAAATCAAAGCTTTGTTAGAGGCGACTGATTCTCCTTTGGCTTCCACTGGTCTGGTCAAGGAGCAGGGACACTTTGCGGGGCATGACTTATTTTCAGAGGGTGCTATTACCATCCAAGACGAGTCCAGTCAATTGGTTGCTCCCACTCTTGTTCTGCAAGGCCATGAGCAGGTCCTAGATGCCTGTGCAGCTCCGGGTGGGAAAACAGCCCATATGGCTTCTTACCTCACATCTGGTAAGGTGACGGCTTTGGATCTTTATGATCACAAGTTGGACTTGATCCAAGAAAACGCCCAACGTCTGGGTGTGGCAGATCGAGTGCAAACGCAAAAATTGGACGCCAGAAAAGTGCATGAGTTTTTTGAAAAAGACTCTTTTGATAAGATTTTAGTAGATGCCCCTTGTTCTGGGATCGGCCTCTTGCGCCGCAAACCAGATATCAAATACAATAAAGAAACGGCAGATTTCACGTCCCTACAGGAAATTCAGCTGGAAATATTAGGTAGTGTTTGTCAAACACTACGAAAAGGTGGTATAATAACGTATAGTACCTGTACTATTGTCTCTGAGGAGAACTTTCAAGTCGTTGAGGCGTTTTTAGAAAGTCATCCCGAGTTCGAGCAGGTTAAACTAGAACACGAATGCAAGGATATCCTGAAAGATGGCTGTATCCTGATTACTCCAGAATTGTATGGAAGTGATGGATTCTTCATTAGCCAATTTCGTAAGATATCAGATTAGGAAGGAACTGACACAATGGAAATAGCATTATTAACAGATGTTGGTCAGAAACGAACAAATAACCAAGACTATGTCAATCACTTTGTCAACCGAGCAGGACGCACTATGATCCTCTTGGCTGACGGGATGGGAGGGCACCGTGCAGGAAATATCGCTAGTGAGATGGCGGTCACAGACCTTGGTGTGGCTTGGGTGGATACCCAAATTGATTCAGTCAATGAAGTTCGTGAGTGGTTTGCCCACTACCTGGAGATTGAAAATCAAAAAATTCATCAACTAGGTCAGGACGAAGCCTACAGAGGCATGGGAACAACGCTAGAAGCTGTTGCTTTTATTGACAACCAAGCCATCTATGCTCACATTGGAGATTCTCGTATCGGTTTGATTCGTGGAGAAGAATACCACCAGTTGACGAGTGACCATTCCTTGGTCAACGAATTGCTCAAGGCTGGTCAATTGACTCCAGAGGAAGCAGAAACTCACCCTCAAAAGAATATCATCACCCAGTCTATCGGACAAAAAGATGAAATCCAGCCAGATTTTGGGATGATTACACTGGAGTCAGGAGATTATCTCTTGCTCAATAGTGATGGTTTGACCAATATGATTTCGGCAAGCGAGATTTATGATATCGTAACCAGTGATATTTCCCTAGCAGACAAGGCGGCAACCCTCATTCGCTTCGCTAACAATGCAGGAGGTTTAGACAACATTACGGTTGCCCTTGTTTACATGAACGAGGAGGCAGCAGAATGATCCAAATCGGCAAGATTTTTGCCGGGCGGTATCGGATTGTCAAGCAGATTGGTCGAGGAGGCATGGCAGATGTTTACTTGGCCAAGGATTTGATCCTAGACGGGGAAGAAGTGGCAGTGAAGGTCCTGAGGACCAACTACCAGACAGACCCGATTGCTGTGGCACGTTTCCAACGTGAAGCGAGAGCCATGGCGGATCTGGACCATCCTCATATCGTTCGGATAACAGATATTGGTGAGGAAGACGGTCAACAGTACCTGGCTATGGAATACGTAGCAGGCCTTGACCTCAAGCGTTATATCAAAGAACACTATCCTCTTTCAAACGAAGAAGCAGTTCGGATTATGGGACAAATCCTCTTGGCCATGCGCTTAGCCCATACTCGAGGAATTGTTCACCGGGATTTGAAACCTCAAAATATCCTCTTGACACCTGACGGCACAGCTAAGGTCACGGACTTTGGGATTGCTGTAGCCTTTGCGGAGACCAGTCTGACTCAGACAAACTCGATGCTGGGTTCCGTTCATTATTTGTCACCTGAACAAGCGCGTGGTTCTAAAGCGACTTTCCAGAGTGATATCTATGCAATGGGGATTATCTTCTATGAAATGCTGACGGGACATATCCCTTATGATGGGGATAGCGCGGTTACGATTGCCCTCCAGCATTTCCAGAAGCCACTTCCGTCCGTCATAGCTGAAAACCCATCTGTCCCTCAGGCTTTAGAAAATGTTGTCATCAAGGCGACTGCTAAGAAGCTGTCAGACCGTTATCAGTCTGTTTCAGAAATGTATGTGGACTTGTCAACTAGCTTGTCTTATAATCGTCGGAATGAACCGAAACTGGTCTTTGACGATGCGAGTAAGGCAGACACTAAGACTTTACCTAAAGTTCCACAAAGTACACTGACATCGATTCCTAAAGCTCCGGCGCAGGAAGAACGCCCTCAGCCAAAGAAACCAACTCAACCAATGGCAGAACCGGCTCCAGCGCCAAAGCCAGCTAAAAAACGGAAGTTTAAGGCTCGCTATATGATTCTTTTGGCCAGTCTTCTATTGGTTGCAGCCTCTTTGGTCTGGATTTTGTCAAGAACACCTGCAACGATTCCCATTCCTGATGTGGCTGGACAAACCGTTGCCGAGGCCAAAGAAGCACTCAAAAAATCTAAGTTTGAAGCTGGTGAAGAGAAATCAGAAGCTAGTGATACAGTAGCGGAAGGACGCGTTATTCGAACCGATCCCGAAGCTGGTAGTGGCCGAAAAGAAGGAACCAAGGTCAATTTGGTTGTCTCTTCTGGCAAGCAATCCTTCCAATTGGGCAATTATGTCGGACGCAAGTATACGGATGTTGTAGCTGAACTCAAGGAGAAAAAGGTACCAAAAAATCTAATCCAGATGGAAGAGGAAGTATCCAGCGAAAGCGAACCTGGAACCGTTCTCAGACAGACTCCTGCTTCGGGTTCGACCTATGATCTCTCAAAAGCCACTACTATCACCTTAACAGTTGCTAAGAAGGGCATGCCTAGTTACATCGGTTCAAGTCTCGAATTTACTAAGACTAATCTGACACAGATTGTTGGAGTAAAAGAGGCTAATATTGAGGTTGTCGAGGTTTCGACAGTTCCTGAAGGAACAGCAGAAGGAATAGCAGAAGGTACAGTTGTAGATCAAACACCAAAAGCTGGAGAAAAGGTTGACCTTACTTACACACGTATCAAAATTTCAGTTTATAAACCGAAAACACCGCCGTCAACTTCATCCTCTAACCCTACTCAACGTGGGAACCAAGGTTCTACAACAACACCAAATCAAGGGAACCAACAAGGGAACCAACAAGGAAATCAACAAGGAAATCAACAAGGGAATAATCTTCCACCGAATCAACCAAATAGTGAAGGAACCCGTGAAAGTTCTCGAAATTAAACGAATCTTTGTCATGAAATCATGACAAAGATTTTTTTTCACAAGATTTTGTGATAAAATATAGGAAGTAGAAAAAAGGAGGAGAAAATGGACGAATCGAGAGAGTTGAATGCCGTCATTGATGTGATTATGCTAGCAGGAACCATTCTCCTGAAAAGTGGCTCAGAGATTCATCGGGTTGAGGATACTATGATCCGTATTGCCCATTCGCAGGGAATAATGGATTGCAATGTTCTTGCCATGCCCGCAGCTATTTTCTTTTCTATTGAAAACACCAATATTTCTCGGATGAAACGGGTGACCTCATCCTCTTATAACATTGAAAAAGTTTGCGATGTCAACCAAGTATCACGGGAGCTTGTCGGAGGGCAGATTGATCTCTCGACAGCCTTTAAAAAGCTCAAAGAAATCGGCAATCAAGCCCTTCCTTATACTAAGTTCCAAGTGACCGTAGCAGCGACCCTCAGTGCCCCTTTCTTCTCGATTATGTTTGGGGGCAATGTTTATGACGCTTTTGGTGCGGCTATTGCAACCTTATTTGGATTTGCCTTCTCTCTCTACGTAGAGAAGTTTGTCCGCATTCCTTTTGTAACGGCCTTTGCGGGTGCCTTTGTTTTCGGATTGATCGCCCAGTTTTGGGCCCGCTATACAGGATTTCCTTCGACGGCAGACCTGATTATAGCAGGAGCGGTCATGCCCTTTGTTCCAGGGATTGCTCTGACAAATGCGGTACGGGATATCATGACCAACCATATCAACTCTGGTATGAGCAAGATGTTTGAATCTTTGCTCATTACCCTCGCTTTAGGGGCTGGCACCTCTGTCGCCCTGGTTTTGATGACATAAGATGACTCTAACAAGTATTTTGCTCCAAGCAGTGGCGAGTTTACTCGCCATTATCACCTTTCTAATCGTACTGAATGTTCAACGTTCCATGCTCCTACCTGGTGGTATTTTGGGAATGGGCGTTTGGCTCCTCTATCTCGTGCTCAAAGAACCAACCAATGTTATTGTCGCGACCTTTATCGCAGCAGTAATTGGCTCTTGCATCAGCCAGATTTTAAGTATTGTCTATAAGACACCAGCGGTGGTCTTTGTCTTGGCCATTCTTGCCCCCTTGGTGCCAGGTTATTTATCCTATCGAACGACAGCTTTCTTTGTGACAGGAGATTACAGCCATGCTATTGCCAGCGCGACTTTGGTGGTTATGTTAGCTCTTGTTATTTCTATTGGAATGGCAAGTGGAACGGTAATTCTAAAGCTTTATTACTACATCCGAAAACAACGAGGAATCTCTTCCTAATGCAGTAAAAGCAAAGACTTGATTTGTTGAATCAAGTCTTTTTTCTCTCTTTTGTTCCTATTTGTGATAAAATAGAATGAAACGATTTTTTACAATGAATGAAAAAACAGAGGTAAATATGACAATCGGTATTGATAAGATTGGTTTTGCGACCAGTCACTATGTCTTGAAATTACAAGACTTAGCAGAAGCGAGGGGAGTTGACCCCGAAAAATTTAGCAAGGGACTCTTGTTAAATGAAATTAGTATTGCGCCACTGACTGAGGACATTGTTACCTTGGCAGCTAGTGCAAGCAACTCTATTTTAACAGACAAAGAAAAAGAGGAAATCGATATGGTCATCGTGGCGACCGAGTCAGGGATTGACCAGAGTAAGGCAGCGGCAGTCTTTGTTCATGGCTTGTTAGGCATTCAGCCTTTCGCCCGTAGCTTTGAAATCAAAGAAGCCTGCTATGGAGCGACAGCTGCCCTTCATTATGCTAAATTGCATGTGGAAAATTCTCCAGAGTCTAAGGTTTTGGTCATTGCCAGTGATATTGCCAAGTATGGTGTGGGAACTCCAGGTGAGCCAACCCAGGGTGCTGGAAGTGTGGCGATGCTAATTACTCAAAATCCGCGCATCATGGCCTTTAACAATGATAACGTTGCTCAAACGCGAGACATCATGGATTTCTGGCGTCCGAACTACTCAAGCACTCCTTATGTAAACGGCATGTACTCGACCCAACAGTATCTTGATTGCCTGACAACGACTTGGGATGAATACAAGAAACGCTATGATTGGACTATGGATGACTTTGCGGCTATCTGCTTCCACTTGCCTTATCCTAAGTTGGCCCTAAAAGGTTTGCGCAAGATGATGGACAAAACTTTGTCTAAAGAAAAACAGGATAGTTTGCAAGAGAACTTTGACAAGTCCATTCTCTACAGTCAGATGATTGGGAATATCTATACAGGTTCCCTCTTCCTCGGGCTCCTCTCTCTATTGGAAAATGCAGAGACTTTGAAGGCTGGAGATAAAATTGCCCTCTACAGTTACGGAAGTGGAGCGGTTTCAGAGTTCTTTAGTGGTGAATTGGTCGAAGACTATGAGGCTTACCTTGATAAGGATCGCTTGAGCAAACTCAAACAACGTACAGCATTGTCTGTTGCAGACTATGAAAAAGTCTTCTTCGAAGAGGTGCAGTTGGATGAGTCTGGCTCAGCCCAATTTGCAGGCTATGAACATCAAGACTATGCCTTGGTTGAAATTATAGACCACCAACGCCGTTATAGCAAGGTTGAAAAATAATGAAGATAAGTTGGAATGGATTTTCTAAAAAATCATACCATGAGCGCCTTGAGTTGTTACAAGCTCAGGCGCTCCTTAGTCCTGAAAAGCAAACGAGTCTCGAGCAGGATGAACAAGTCAGCTTGGCAGTTGCAGACCAGCTGAGTGAGAATGTAGTGGGAACTTTTTCTCTGCCTTATTCCATCATTCCAGAGCTTTTGGTGAACGGTCAGGACTACACAGTTCCCTATGTGACAGAAGAACCGTCTGTGGTTGCTGCGGCCAGCTATGCCAGCAAAATCATCAAGCGGTCAGGTGGCTTTACTGCTCAAGTACATGAGCGCCAGATGATCGGTCAAGTAGCACTTTATCAAGTTGCTGATCCTGAACAAGCGCAAGAGAAGATTGCCAGCAAGAAAGCCGAGCTCTTAGAACTTGCCAATCAAGCCTATCCTTCTATCGTCAAACGTGGTGGCGGGGCGCGTGATTTACATGTAGAGCAGATCAAAGACGAAACAGACTTTCTCGTTGTTTATCTCCATGTCGATACTCAGGAAGCCATGGGAGCCAATATGCTCAACACCATGCTGGAAGCCTTGAAACCAGTCTTAGAAGAACTCAGTCAAGGACAGAGTCTTATGGGTATCCTGTCTAACTACGCGACCGATTCTCTGGTGACTGCAAGCTGTCGAATCGCCTTTCGCTACTTGAGTCCCCAAAGGGACCAAGGACGAGAAATTGCGGAGAAAATAGCCTTGGCTAGCCAGTTTGCGCAGGCTGATCCTTACCGAGCGGCTACCCATAATAAAGGGATTTTTAACGGTATTGATGCCATTTTAATCGCCACTGGTAATGACTGGCGTGCCATCGAAGCTGGGGCCCATGCCTTTGCCAGTCGAGATGGACACTATCAAGGTCTCAGTCGATGGAGTCTAGATAGGGACACAGAAGAATTGGTCGGTGAGATGACCCTGCCCATGCCGGTAGCGACAAAGGGTGGCTCTATCGGACTCAATCCTCGTGTAGCTCTCAGTCATGAACTACTGGGAAATCCTTCAGCTAAGGAATTGGCTCAGATTATCGTGTCCATCGGTCTTGCCCAAAACTTAGCGGCCCTCAAAGCCTTGGTCAGTACGGGCATCCAGCAAGGCCACATGAAATTACAGGCCAAATCCCTAGCTCTCCTAGCAGGTGCTAGTGAGTCTGAAGTTGCTCCACTGGTCGAGCACTTGATTGCAGAAAAAAACTTTAACTTAGAGACAGCCCAGCGCTATCTCGAAAACTTAAGAACATAAAAAACTCAGACGAATTCGTCTGAGTTTTTTGTACTTAAATACTTTTTCCTGGTAATAGGGTGACGGGTAAGAAGTAACCGGTTGTCGCGACTTCCTTGCCTTCGATCTTTTGCAAGAGCAGATCAACAGTGAGGTGGGCAATCTCTTCCAAGGGTTGCTTGATGGTCGCCAGTTGAGGGTAGTAATTCTCGATAAAGTAGGTACCATCATAGCCGATGACTTTGAGTTCTTCAGGAACAGAGATTCCCAGTTCTTGAGCGATTTTGATCACTAGGATAGCTGTCAGATCATCCGAAGCAAAGATAGCATCTGGTTTCTGATGGGTCAAGATATTCTTGATTTCCATTTCCTTTCTGACGGGAGAAAAGTCACTTGAAACATTGATAATAGGAGCTTTCGGGAGTATAGAGGCAAAGCCAGCATGACGCAGTCCAGTCGGTGAGTTGGAATTGTCATTTCCTGTAATCATGATGATAGACTGGGCACCTGTCTTGACCAAGGTTTGGGCAGCGAGAACCCCGCCACCGTAGTTGTCAGAGGAGACAACAGGGATGTCTGGAGACAAGTTTCGGTCAAAGGAAATGATCGGTGCCGTCACACGATTGTAGTCTTCGATTCCCAAGTTGTGACTTCCAGAAATGATACCGTCGACCTGATTGGCCTCCAGCATTTCAATGTACTCCCGTTCTTTTTCAGAGTCATGTTCGCTGTTACAGATGATGGTCTTGTATCCATTCTTAAAGAGTTGGTGTTCCAACTTACCAATCAATTCTGCGTAGAAAATGTTGGAAATGTTAGGAAAAATCAAGCCGATTAACTTAGCTGATTTTCCTTGGAGGCTACGAGCTAAATTGTTGGGCTTATAGCCCAATTCTCTCATGGCTTCATTGACCTTGAGAATGGTTTTTTCAGACAGATAGCCTTTTTTATTGATAACCCGTGAGACGGTAGTGGGGCTAACGCCTGCAAGTTTGGCGACATCAGTTAGTTTTGCGACCATAATCTAATTCATAATAAGTTCCGGTTGGCTTTCCAGACTTGATCAGGATACCGTTTTGATCGGCATGCGGAAAGACGCGACCAGAAAATACTTTTTCTCCTTTATTGATGAAAATTTCAAAGACAGAATTGTCGATGAAGATGTTAGCAGTAGTAGTTTGATTGCCGATTGGGCAAGAACGAGTGCTTCCAAATTCTTGGGCATACTGTTCTCCAGCCTGGCTACGGTCTACTGTAACTTGACCATTTACAAGGTCAAAGTTGATGGAAAGTCCCTTGCCTTCTTTATCAGCAAGTAAGACAATCTCGCTCTGGCTATTGGCATTCAAGTTGAGTTCGATTTCGTAGGTGTTTTTGGTTTGAGTACGATTTGAGAAGACCTCTTCAGAAGAACGAAGGTCCTTGATAGCTGCGACTGGATATTGGTAGAGTTTGCCGTCTTTGATAGTGAGTTCCTTGACCAAAGAGAAGGTTCCTTGGTGGTCAAAACGGTCAGATGGGTAGGAAACATCTGGTAAACCAAGCCAACTTACTGCTAGTGCACGTCCGTCAGGAGCGTTGAAGGCTTGAGTTGCATAGGCTTCGAAACCATAGTCTAGATTATGAAGTTGAGACACATCTACCATTTTAGCATTTTCAGGAACAAAGGAAGCCCCGATTTTGTACATGTTTGGATAGATATTGTCATAGTCTAGAACAGCCTTATCCAATCCTTGTGGGCAGTAGAGAAGGACAGGTTGCTCCCCTACAAAGACTAGATTTGGACATTCCATCATGTAGGCAGTGCGGTCGTTAGCAAAATCAAGGTCACCAACTGCTTGCCAGTTTGTATAATCATTGTCCACAGCCTTGTAGAGACGGACGAAGCCTTTTTTCTCCAAGTCCTGTCCACCGACGATAGCATAATATTGCCCCTTAAAGTTAAAAATTTGCGGATCGCGGAAGTGGTCAGTAGAGTCTGCTGGCTGGTCAATCAAAATCTTGTCAATCTTTGTAATCTTGCCATCCTTATCCATCAAAGCACCAATCTGGTAAGGGTGACGGATCCAGTTTTCATCACGGACATTTCCTGTATAAAATAGGAACAAGTTATCGCCAAACTGCATGGCAGAACCAGAGTAGGCACCGTGACTATCCAATGGAGTATCTGGCAAAACTTTGACTCCAGTTTCTGTAAAGTGCACTAAATCATAACTTTCAAGTTGCACCCAAGACTTCAACCCATGGGCTGCACCGAAGGGGAAGTTTTGGTAAAAGAGGATCCATTTGCCATCAAAATAAGAAAAGCCATTTGGATCATTGAGAAGCCCCATTTTAGGCTCAACATGGTAACGAGTATGCCAAGGAGATTGTGCCATCTTTTCCTTGATTTGCTTGATTTCATCATTAGTCCAGTCTTCATAGCGTCTGTAGCGACGCTCTGTTGTCCATTCCATTATATCATTCCTCCGAAAGTTCTGCTATCTTAATAGTAACCGTTTTCGACAAAAAAAGCAAGTCTTTTATGTTAAAAAATAGCAAAAAATGACAAACGATTATCACAAAATGAAAGAAGAAGATTCAGCTAACTTTCACGAAAAGATGGAAGAAAATGAAAACAAAAAAGCTTTGAATCCTCTAATAACAAGATATTTTTATGAGTAAATAGAAGAATTCAGTCAAAAACTATCATAAATTAGTATAAAGATTAGGAGAAAAATAAAAATTTCTGCAAAACGCTTGACATATTTTTAGAACGTGATAGAATAATAATCGTAGGGCGGGTAAAATCGCTTTCAAACACTTTACAAAATTTTTATAAGGAGATTTTTGCAAATGAACAATCAGGATATTGCAAAAAAGGTCATCGAAGCCCTTGGTGGACGTGAAAATGTCAACAGTGTAGCCCACTGTGCGACTCGTCTACGTGTCATGGTCAAAGATGAAGGGAAAATCAAGAAGGAAGTGATTGAGAACTTGGATAAAGTTCAAGGAGCTTTCTTTAACTCAGGTCAATACCAAATCATCTTTGGTACTGGTACAGTAAACAAGATGTACGACGAAGTGGTTGCACTTGGTTTGCCAACATCTTCTAAAGAAGACATGAAAGCAGAAGCTGCTAAACAAGGAAACTGGTTCCAACGTGCTATCCGTACTTTCGGTGACGTCTTTGTGCCAATCATTCCAGTTATCGTAGCAACTGGTCTCTTCATGGGTCTTCGTGGGCTCTTGAACGCTCTTGGAATGACACTTCCAGAAGATGTTACCATTTACAGCCAAATCCTCACAGATACAGCCTTTATCATCTTGCCAGGTTTAGTTGTATGGTCAACCTTCCGCGTATTCGGTGGTAACCCAGCTGTTGGTATCGTCCTCGGTATGATGCTTGTTTCTGGTTCGCTTCCAAACGCTTGGGCTGTAGCATCAGGTGGTGAAGTAACGGCTATGAACTTCTTTGGTTTCATCCCTGTTGTTGGTTTGCAAGGTTCTGTTCTTCCAGCCTTCATCATTGGGGTGGTCGGAGCCAAGTTTGAAAAAGCTCTCCGCAAAGTGGTCCCAGATGTCTTGGATCTCTTGGTGACACCGTTCGTGACACTTTTGGTCATGTCTATCCTTGGACTCTTTGTCATCGGACCAGTCTTCCACGTTGTTGAAAACTACATCCTTCTCGGAACAAAAGCGATTCTTGCCTTGCCATTTGGTCTTGGTGGTTTGGTCATCGGTGGGGTTCACCAATTGATCGTCGTATCAGGTGTGCACCACATCTTCAACTTGCTTGAAGTACAATTGCTTGCTGCTGACCATGCGAACCCATTTAACGCCATCATCACTGCAGCGATGACAGCTCAAGGGGCTGCAACTGTTGCGGTTGGTGTTAAAACGAAGAATCCTAAACTGAAAACACTTGCTTTCCCAGCTGCTCTTTCTGCCTTCCTCGGTATTACAGAGCCTGCTATCTTCGGGGTAAACTTGCGCTTCCGTAAACCATTCTTCCTTTCATTGATCGCTGGTGCCATCGGTGGTGGATTGGCTTCTATCCTTGGACTTGCTGGTACTGGTAATGGTATCACCATCATCCCTGGTACAATGTTGTACCTTGGGAATGGTCAATTGTTCCAATACATTCTTATGGTAGCTGTATCATTCGTTCTTGGTTTTGCCCTTACCTATATGTTTGGTTACGAGGACGAAGAAGAAGTTGCTTCTGAAGTGGCAACAGAGCGCTTGGTTCAAGAAGAAACAACTGGTAACATTCCTCTAGCTCCTCAAAACGAAACAATCCAAACTCCTATCGTTGGTGATGTCGTAGCGCTTGCTGATGTCAATGACCCAGTATTTTCAAGTGGTGCAATGGGACAAGGGATCGCTGTAAAACCAAGCCAAGGTGTGGTTTACGCACCAGCTGATGCAGAAGTATCGATTGCCTTTGCTACAGGACATGCTTACGGTTTGAAGACAGCTAATGGAGCTGAAATCTTGATCCACGTTGGGATCGATACAGTGACTATGAACGGTGAAGGCTTTGAGCAAAAGGTAGCTCAAGGCGACAAGGTCAAAGCAGGTGACGTTCTTGGAACCTTTGACTCAAGCAAAATCGCTGCTGCAGGTCTTGATGACACAACAATGGTTATCGTAACCAACACAGCAGACTACGCTTCTGTGACACCAGTTGCAAGCGGTTCAGTTGTCAAGGGCGACGCGATCATCGAAGTGAAAGCCTAGTCCTCTTCGAAAATCAAATCTAAAAACAAAACGAACAAATGACATGTTTGTTCGTTTTTGCTTGAATGGTAAGATTTACAGAGGAAAATCTAAAATATAGAGAAATCTAGACTTTCAAAATATGCTATAATAAAGAAAATAAAAACAAGAGGTTTATCATGACAAAATTATATGGAAGCTTGGAAGCGGGCGGTACAAAGTTTGTCTGTGCTGTCGGTGATGAAAACTTTAATGTTGTGGAAAAAACACAATTTCCAACAACAACTCCTATCGAGACTATCGATAAAACCATCGAGTTCTTTTCAAAATTCGATAATCTTGCTGGTCTTGCTGTCGGATCATTTGGTCCCATCGATATCGACAAAAACTCAAAAACCTATGGCTTTATCACAACGACTCCAAAACCTCATTGGGCAAATGTGGACTTGCTTGGGGCTCTCCGTCGCGCCCTCAACGTTCCAATGTACTTCACTACAGACGTAAACAGCTCTGCTTATGGTGAAGTGGTTGCTCGTAACAATGCTGGTGGCCGTATCGAAAACTTGGTTTACTACACGATCGGTACAGGGATTGGTGCAGGTGTCATCCAACGTGGCGAGTTTATCGGTGGTGCAGGTCACCCTGAAATGGGTCACTACTATGTGGCTAAACACCCAATGGATATTGAAAAAGAATTCAACGGTGTTTGTCCTTTCCACAAGGGCTGTTTGGAAGGCTTTGCAGCTGGACCAAGTTTGGAAGCTCGTACAGGTGTTCGCGGTGAAAATATTGAACTCAACAGCTCTGTCTGGGACGTTCAAGCCTACTATATCGCTCAGGCTGCAGTCAATGCTACAGTGACGTTCCGCCCAGATGTCATCGTCTTTGGTGGTGGGGTTATGGCACAGCAACACATGCTGGACCGTGTACGTGAGAAATTCACAGCTCTTCTCAATGGCTACCTACCAGTACCAGATGTGCGTGACTACATTGTCACTCCAGCAGTCGCTGGCAATGGTTCTGCCACACTTGGGAATTTTGTCCTTGCTAAAAGTGTCGCAAAATAAAACAAACAAAAAATCCGCTTGGGAAACCAAACGGATGTTTTGTTTGACGAAAATGTTTTTGAGCCTTTCCTTAAGTGATGACGGACGGTAGCGACTTTCTTCGAAATTCCATACCTAAACTTTGAGCCTAATGTCTCAAAGTTTCCCAACACCTGAAACCATTAGATTTCAGGTGTTTTTATCACGGCGGAAAGGCTAGGTACGTCCTCGATTCACTATCGAAAAGTTGGCATGATTTCCATACCAAAGTATATTTAGTATCAGGCTATTTTCTATTCTCAAAACATCTGCCAGAAGAAATCAATAATATAGGTCAAACCATAAGTATAAACCACTAGGGTAAAGGGCTTGGTCAAAACGATGATAATCATATAGCGCTTGAAGGTCATCTTGGTGAGGGCAGCCAGCATGCAGAGAAAGTCAGCTGGGCTAACTGGCCAGATCATCATAAAGATAAAGAACCGCTCGAAACGATTGCCCTTATCTAGCCAACCGATGTACTTGTCATAGGTGCGCTTGCTGACGACCGACTGAACAAAGGCAGCTCCATAGAGACGCACCAGGTAAAAGATAATAGCACAGCCAATCACGATGCCGATATAGTTATAGATGGTTCCAATGATATGGCCGTAAATAAAGACCCCAGCCACTGAGGTCAAAGCTCCCGGAATGATCGGAACAACGGTTTGTAGGATCTGTAAAAAGATAAAGAGTGGTGGCCCCCAAACCCCAGCTTGCTGGATAAAGGCCGATAGGGTTTCCTTGGACTGTAACACTCCTGCCTGATAGGCCCAAATACAGAAAATCAAGGTGCCGACTCCCCCGACGATAGATGAAATATTGATGACTTGCTGTAGAAGGGGAGAAACAGCTTTCATTTGCTTATCCTGTGACATGTAAACTCCTCATAGATAGTATGATTCTACTATACCATATTTTATGGAGAAAAACTATCTGGATTATCTGACTGGAGAAATAAGTGTGGTAAAATGAGAATAAGAAAAAGACGGTATAGAATGAGGGGT
The DNA here is from genome assembly GCF_026782125.1 of Streptococcus oralis. Lineage (GTDB taxonomy): Bacteria > Bacillota > Bacilli > Lactobacillales > Streptococcaceae > Streptococcus > Streptococcus oralis_CE. The sequence continues at coordinate 205,381 of NZ_JAKUVY010000006.1, forward strand.
ATCATGTTAGGTTTAAACTTTAAAGGAAGCTGGCGCCAATATCAAAAACAGGTCTTGGATCGTTTTCAGGACTATCAAGCAGACGGTCATGTTCATCTAGTGGCCGCTCCAGGGTCTGGAAAGACCACCATTGGTATCGAGCTAATCGCTCGTTTTGGCAACCCAGCCCTCATCTTAGTTCCGACTGTCACTATTCGTGAACAATGGGTAGATAGGATTCAAACAGCTTTTCTAGAGGATGGCCAGAGGCTTTCAGACCTCGTTTCCCAAAACTTAAAGGAGATGAAGGCATTAACGATTGTGACCTATCAGGCTTTTCATAGTGCCATGAATCAACTTCAATCACAAGAAGATGGAGAAGCAGAGGATTTTATGGGGTTTGATTTGCTTGCAAGCCTAAGAGCTCAGAAAGTTGCGACTCTTTGTTTGGACGAATGCCACCACCTGCGCAATGAATGGTGGAAAAGTCTGGAAGCCTTTCGCAAGCAGTATGAACCGCTGCAAGTCATCTCTCTGACAGCCACACCACCTTATGACAGCGAGCCTGAACTCTGGGAACGCTATATCCGAATGTGCGGGGAGATCGATCAAGAAATCACGGTACCTGAACTAGTCAAGGAAGACACTCTTTGCCCTCATCAGGATTTTGTCTATATGTGTTCACCAACAGCTGAAGAGGTGGAACGTCTCAAACGGTTTGAGGAGACTAAGTGGGACTATATTCATCACCTTATAGTCGATCCTGATTTTCAAACATTTGTAGCAGGGTCTAAGGTCCTCAAAGGGGATATTTCATCTGATTTGCTTTTAGAAGATCCCAAGTACTTGTCTGCTATGTTGATTTATATGCATTCTCAGGGGTTAACGATTCCTCCCTCTTTACAAAATTTACTGGGAACCCAGAAGCTTCCAGCATTGACCTCCTACTGGCTGGAGACGCTGTTGCAGAGCATACTCTATCAGACACCAGATTGGTATGAGGATCCAGATGGATACAGGAAAAAGTTAGAGGCTGAGTTGAAGGCGCGTGGGTTGGTGGAAAAACGTCAGGTTTATCTGGTTAAGTCTAAGGCTTCCGATCAGCTTTTAACCCAATCTCTAGGGAAGTTGTCTGCCATTGCCGATATCTTTTTGACGGAGTATGAGAGTCTAGGTCAGGAACTGAGACAGTTAGTACTAGCTGACTATATTCGCAAGGATTTTGCCACCTATCTGGGAGATAATCAGGCAACCATTTCTCAGTTGGGAGTTCTCCCTTATTTTGAAAGTATTCGTCGGAAAGCTCAGGAGTATGAGCTACCTGTGTCTTTGGCTGTTTTGTCAGGTAGTGTCGTTATTCTGCCTACTGATGTGACAGCAGAGTTGAAGGAACTCTTACCTCAGGTTCCTCTTAGTTTCTCATCTATTGGTCACTTGAATCCAAAAGATTATGTGCAGGTCGGTTTTCCAAGCTCAGCTAAGGGAATCGTAGTGGCAGTGACGGAGCTTTTTCAACGAGGGAGGATTCAAGTCCTAGTCGGAACCAAATCCCTCCTCGGAGAGGGTTGGGATGCTCCTTGTGTTAATTCCCTAATACTCGGAAGCTTTGTGGGGAGCTTTATGCTAAGTAACCAGATGCGGGGACGTGCCATTCGTATCTGGCCGGGACATCCAGAAAAGACCAGCAACATCTGGCATCTGGTAGCCGTTCAAGCGCAAGCACTTATCACTCTTCCTGGTGAGGAGCCTAGACCAGAGAGCAATCAGGATCTGCAAACCTTGTCGCGACGGATGGAGCATTTTCTTGGCTTGGCCTATAATCAGGAGAGTATTGAGACTGGTTTGGATCGTTTGGATTTTCCAAAGCCCCCTTTTAAGAAAAAGCAAATCAGTGAGTACAATGAGCGAGTTAAGAGTCTCTCCAAGGATCGAGCAGGCTTGAGACAAAAATGGCAAGATGCTCTTGTCGTAGCGGATCAGTTCGAGATAGTTACAGAAGTCGCAACTCAAAAACAGAAAATCCCAGTCATGCTCTTGCTTGATGCATTAAAATGGGTTCGCATGTCATTGCTCTTGTTAGCAGTAGATTTGTTGGTTTTGTTATTTAGATTGAGATTGATCGGTGTTTGGTGGCTTACGACAGCCTGTCTCCTCTTTTTGGCCTTTGCATCTTGGCGCTACCTCCACTATAAGAGCCCCTATAAACGCTTGCAGTCTCTGGGTGAGCAGATCCGAAAGGCTCTGCTAGATTCGGGGCATCTAATGGATAATCAATCCCGTGTTCAGGTAGAGGAGGACAAGGAAAACTATATGGTTTTCGCCTATCTCAAGGGAGGAAGTATGAGGGACAAGGAGCTATTTGCGCAGACAGGGGGAGAGTTCTTTGCTCCAGTGGACAACCAGCGCTATCTCTTGAAGGCAGAGAAAGTCCGACAAGGTCAGTCACCTTACTATGTCGTGCCTAGTCTTTTTGATAAGCGCAAGGAAGAAGCACAGAAATTCCTTGACTTTCTGAGGCCAACTATCGGACGCTATCACCTCGTCTATACACGAACAGAGGCCGGACGGAAAACCCTTCTCGAAGCTCGTATCCAAGCTCTCTCTAACAAAAATGACCGTACCTTGACTAAGAAGAAGGTTAAAAGCCGATTGGAGTAGGGGCGTATGGAAAAATCTATCTGAAACATGATATAATAATAGAGAAAATAAATTTTTAATAGTTGAATAGAATGAAGCGTTTAGAATAAACTATTCTTACAAAGCATAAGAAAGGTTTTTTGATGGCAAAGAAAAAAGATTTTTCTGAATTAACCAGGGTACAAATTCCAGCAGCTCTACACCTTATGAGACTGGGCTATACCTATCTTCCCCGTAATGGGAAGGAGATTGCAGAACGAGATCCAGATACCAATATCCTCGTATCTGTTTTTAAGGAGCAATTTTTAAAATTTAACAACTACCTGACAGAGGAAGACTTTGAGAGAGAACTGGCCAATATCAAGTTGGAACTAGATCAAAATGATTTGGGACGTTCCTTCTTTAGACGCCTGCAAGGTCAGGAAGATACCGTTTATATTGACTGGGAAAACCCTGAAGCCAATACTTTTCATCTAGCACTTGAAGTCACTTGTAAAAATGGCCAGGATGAATTCCGTCCTGACATTGTCGTATTTATCAATGGTCTGCCTCTTTCTTATATCGAAGTGAAACAGCCAAATGCGATTCGAGATGGGAAAACAGGAATTCAGTCGGAGCAAGACAGAACTAGACAACGTTTTGAAAATCGCAAGTTCCGCCGCTTTAACAATATCACCCAGTTGATAGCTCTGTCTGATAACTTGCCCTATATCAGTGGACAAGGTCAACAAAAACAGGGCTCTTACTACGGTTCAAATGCCTATTCAAAAACCAAGTTTAATGCTTTCAAGGAAGAAAGAGAAGAAGATTTTCTTCATTCCTTAGCAACCTTAACAGAGGGCCAAATCGACTTCGTTTTAGATGACATGAACCACTTTGCCCTCAAGTCCCAGCCAGAATTCAAAACAAACCTAAACCCTGACACACCTTGCAATGCCTTTCTGTCCTCCTTGTATCAGAAAGGACGCCTGCTCTTTATGCTTCGTTTTGGACTAGTCTATGTAGAGGAAGAGAGCAAGGATGGTCAGATGCAACTGCAGAAGCACGTCATGCGCTACCCTCAGTATTTTGCGACACGTGCCATTGAAGAAACAATTGCAAGAGGTGTTAAGAAGGGCGTTATCTGGCATACACAAGGTTCAGGGAAGACAGCCTTGGCTTTCTTCAATATCCGCTATCTGACCAATTATTTTTCAAAACTTGGAATTGTCCCTCAGTTTTACTTTGTCGTGGATCGTTTGGACTTGGCAGACCAAGCCTTTAAGGAATTCACCAAACGAGGCCTCAAGGTTAAGCGCATCAATAACCCACAAGAACTCAATCAAAAACAAGATGGCTATGATGTCTCTGTGGTCAATATCCAGAAGTTCAAGGATAATTCAGACTTGACTGACCGCTCTGGTTATGACCTCAATCGTCAAAATATCTACTTTATCGATGAAGCCCATCGCTCTTATAATGAACGCGGTTCCTACCTACCAAATCTCTATCAGGCAGACACCAATGCAATCAAGATTGCTTTGACTGGGACCCCATTGATCACCTATAAGAAAGATGGCAAGACCAAGGAAAATCATGCGACCACACGTGATATTTTTGGGGACTATATCCACAAATACTACTACAACCAGTCTATCGATGATGGCTTTACCCTACGTTTGATGCGAGAAGATATCGAGACTTCTTATAAAGACAATCTCAGATCCATCAATGAAGAGATCCAACGTGGAGGCTTGTCCAAGGAGGATATCTTTGCTCACCCTCGTTATGTAGAACCTATGTTAGACTTTATCATCGAGGACTTTAATCGTGCACGTGATGTAATTTTTGATGATCAGACGATTGGTGGCATGATCGTCTGTGACTCGTCAAAGCAGGCGCGTGAGCTTGAAAATCAATTGGAAAAACGTTGTAAAGCTGGAACAATCAACTTGACATCCGCATTGATTCTCCATGATGAGGGAGATAAGGAAGAAAAGAAAGACAAGGTAGATGCTTACAAAGAAGGCAAAATTGACCTTATCATCGTCTACTCCATGCTCTTGACAGGTTTTGATGCCCCGCGTCTCAAACGTCTCTACCTAGGGCGTAAAATCAAGGCTCATAACCTTTTACAGACTCTAACCCGTGTCAATCGTCCATACAAGGACTATCTCTTTGGCTATGTCATCGACTTTGCGGATATTTCGAAAGAGTTTGACAGGACCAATCGTGCCTATCTGGAAGAACTCAATCAAGAGTATGATACAGCCTTGACAGGGGAAAATGGAGAGGATGTTTTTGGCTCGCTCTTTGTCCCTGCAGACGAGATTTCTCATGAATTAAGCAAGACTGAGCTAATCTTGCTTGACTATCCAACAGATAATCTGGAATACTTTTCCCAAGCTATCAATGATATCAAGGATAGAAAGCAGTTAATCGATCTACGAAAAGCTTTGGAGTCTATCAAGCAGTATTACAATATTGCTCGTCTCCTTGGTTACCATCAATTGATCGAGCAGATTGACATTGCTCAGGTCGCAATCTTGCTCAATATCCTCTCTAGACGGATGCTGACACTGTCCTTGATTGATAAACCAGCTGATTTTTCTAGTCAAACGCTCTTAAATTTAGCGATGTCTGAGACCAGTTTTAGTTTTGTCAAGATTGCAGAGGAAGAACTTCGTCTAGCAGCTAATGACCTGGAGGATTGGAGACGTCGGGTAGCTGGTAAGATTAAAAAACAGCGTGATGAAAAGGATCCTGAGTGGGTTTCTCTCTACGAAGAATTCCAACGTATCATGCAAAAACATTTTATCTATGGCCAAGAAGGCTATACAATGGAAAATATCAAGGAAACACAAAAAGACTATGAAGAACTCTTTAAGTCAGTGGAGGATTATTATACTCGTATGAGACGTTTGACCATGAACTTTAACGGAGATGAAATGGCTGCTCGTTCATACAAGCATGTGACCAACTCTACTACGGTCAGTGAATTTCCAGCTATTTACCATGTTATCAAAGGTTCTAAGGTTAAATTAGACCATAGAATCGGTCAAAATCAAGGGGTTCTAGATAATGAGGAATATCTAAAGCGAATGATTCGCGAGCAAGCCCGAAAAGAAATGAAGAAAAACCAATCAGCTAGCAATATGGCCAAACAAGATTTTGATAGATTGGTTGAATCGCTATTTGAAGGATATGAAGAGGAATACCAACACTAATGAATGAAACATACAAGGTCCAAGTCCAGGACTTGGTAGATGATTTAAAAGCCGTCTTTACCCACGCAGGACTAGGAGGAGAAGCGGGGGAATACAAACTCCTCACCCAGTCCTTCCTCTACAAATTTTTAAATGATAAGTTTTTATATCAAGCACAGGTACTAGATGCAGGGAACACCTATGAAAACTTACTGACCATGAGTGAGGAAGACTATGACTGGCTCTTAGAGGATATCGGTACCAGCACAGCTTGGCTCAAGCCAGACCAGTTGATCGAAACCCTTCACCGTCAGCAAAATGAAGCGACTTTCTACGAGACTTTTGAAAATACCCTCAACCAAATCGCCATCGACAATAATGATATTTTCTCTGTTCATACGGATGGAGATACAGCTATTCGTCTCTTTGACGAGCGTCTGATTACCGATAACATATCAGATAGCAGTAAGCGTAATGAAGTCGCAAAAGCCATCATTAATCTCCTTACGCGCGTTAAGTTCGATGAGACCATCTTTTCACAAGGTTTCGACTTTTTTTCTACCCTCTTTGAGTACATGATTAAGGACTACAACAAAGACGGTGGAGGAAAGTATGCCGAGTACTACACACCTCACTCTGTGGCTAAGATTATCGCTGAAATCCTTGTGGGAAATGACCAACCATCAAACGTGCGGATCTATGACCCGTCAGCTGGTTCTGGAACCTTGCTAATGAACCTGGCTAGTCGTATCGGTGTGGACAAGACCACTGTCTATAGTCAGGATATCTCGCAAAAATCGTCTAATCTCCTCCGTCTCAATCTGATCTTGAATGGACTGCAACACTCCATTCACAATATCGTACAGGGAAATACCATCATCGCCAATCGCCATCCTGAAAAGATGGACTATATCGTGTCCAATCCTCCTTTCAAGCTGGACTTTTCAGAGTGGCGTGACCAAGTGGAGACCTTGCCAGAAGCCAGTGAGCGTTTCTTTGCAGGTGTGCCAAAGGTTCCAGCCAAGTCTAAGGATAAGATGGCGATTTATGAGCTCTTTGTCCAGCATATCATCTACTCCTTGAAGCCAGACGGTCAAGCGGCTGTTGTCTTACCGACAGGCTTTATCACTGCCCAATCAGGGATTGATAAGGCCATCCGTCAACACTTGGTGGATAATCAAATGCTGGCGGGTGTCGTTTCCATGCCGTCTAATATCTTTGCGACGACAGGTACCAACGTCTCTATCCTCTTTATCGATAAGAAAAACAAGGACGATGTCGTCCTCATCGATGCCTCAAACCTCGGAACCAAGGTCAAGGAAGGCAAGAATCAAAAGACTGTGCTATCTCCTGAGGAAGAGCAGAAGATCGTCGAGACCTTTATCAAGAAAGAAGCCGTCGAGGACTTTTCAGTCACCGTCTCTTATGAGGATATCAAGGAGAAAAACTACTCTCTCAGCGCAGGTCAATACTTTGACATCAAGATTGACTATGTAGATATCACAGCAGACGAGTTTGAAGCCAAGATGACCGCCTTTCAAGACAAACTCTCAGACCTCTTCCAGCAATCGCATGCATTGGAGCAAGAAATTGAAGAACAAATGAAGGGGTTGAAGTATGAGTAAGTTAGAAGAGTGTATACTAGGTGACTTAGTTGAGTTTCAAAGAGGATATGACTTGCCAAAATCAAAGTTTGTAGAAGGCAAGTATCCGGTACAATCATCAAATGGTATTTTAGGCTATCATAACGAGTATAAAGTTGAGGGGCCTGGCATCACAATTGGTAGAAGTGGTACAGTTGGTAATCCTCACTTGATTAGAGAAAATTTTTTCCCTCACAATACTTCACTCTTTGTGAAAGAATTCAAAGGGAATGATATTGAATATATATATTATTTATTGCAATATTTGGATTTAGGTAATCAAAAATCTGGTTCTGGTGTACCAACAATGAATAGAAACCATTTGCATCCGATTAAGATTAGGGCTTATCGTGATAAAACATGTCAACAAAGGACTATTAAAATTCTATCTTTAATCGATAAAAAAATCCAAATAAACAACCAAATCAACCAAGAGTTGGAAGTTATGACTAAGACCCTCTATGACTACTGGTTTGTGCAGTTTGATTTCCCAGACCAGAATGGCAAACCCTACAAATCATCAGGCGGAAAGATGGTCTATAACCCAGAACTCAAACGCGAAATTCCAGAGGGGTGGGGAGTGACCACATTTTCAAGTTGGATTTCAGACAATAAAACGGGAGATTGGGGGAAAGAGACTAGTCAAGGAAATTATACATTAGAGGTTGATTGTATTCGTGGTGCTGATATAAATGGCTTGTCAGGAAATGGGAAAACAGATATGCCAACACGTTTTATTCTAGAAAAGAACAAAAATAAACTGTTGACAGATTTTGATATTGTTATTGAAATATCTGGAGGAAGTCCCACTCAATCTACAGGTCGTATAGTAGGTATCAGTGAAAATGTATTAAATCGATTTGATTTACCTTTAATCTGTTCAAATTTCTGCAAGGCGGTTTCACTAAAAGAACAAGAAACCTTCTATAACTTTGTATATGAATGGAAAAATCTATATGACAATGGTGTTCTATTTAGTTGGGAAGGAAAGACAAGTGGGATAAAAAACCTACTGTTTGATTCCTTTGTTACTAACTATCACATTGCGCAACCACCAATTGATTTAATGGAACAATTTTTTGATTACGCATCTTCGGTAGATAGAAAAATACAATTATTATTAAAACAAAACCAAGAACTCACCCAACTTCGTGATTGGCTCTTGCCAATGCTGATGAATGGACAGGTGAAGGTGGAGTAGAGGAAAGAGGCATAAATTGATTCAAATAAATATTAATGACGAAAAAAACCGGTTGATTTCTTTTAGTCAACAACCAGATTTTGATGAATATGTTAAGATTTTTCTAATTAAAATTAAGAAAAATGAGATTTTTTTATATAAACAAGATGCTGATAAGAAAACTAAAGAAAATATACTTAGAGCAATTATTGAAAGTATGAATAAATCTACTTTTAGTAATCGAGAAATAAAACCATATGATCCAGTCATAACGTATAAGAATGTACATGAGCAAGTAGAGGTTTCAGAATATGAAAATATTCAATCTGTAATTTCACAATTTAATGATGAACAACAACATCTACTAAGTACAAGTTGTGAGACGGAGAAGGATTTGCATAACTATTTGATTGAAATAAAGAAGAATAGTACTATTAATCTAAAATTTATAGGTTCTTTTGTGAATGCATTTCAATTGGAAAAAAAGATGTTATTTGGTAATTTTACGGATAGTAAAATAAAATTAAGAGAACGAAATAATCTATTTGGATTAAACAAGAAGATTGATTTAATGATTGTTAATGATGAAAAAATTTTAATTAATCAAGCAGAATCAAAATTTGATTCTATATTTGGAATGAATCAAAAATTTGCTGAGCAAGCAACAGAAATTCTAAATACTGATGTAAATATAAAAACTATATTTGAACAAGTTTCAATTAATTTTTTGAAAACAAAAGTGATCAATGGTAAGAGACTTGCTACGAGGCTAATTAAAATTGTTTCTGATACGAATCGTTTTACAGAAACAGTTAGACATATTGACAAAATACAAACTATAAAAAATGATCCTAATCATAAATTTTATAAAGAAATTGAAGATGTTACGTTCAGTAATGGAAAGTTAAGTATTACTGATGAGAAAAATTGTGTTCAATTGATTAATGCTATATCAGATGCATTTGTGAAAGCTTACATTTCTGAGATTGAAACTGTTGAAGAAGGACGTATGTAATGCAACGAGATCTTTTTTCTAAGTGGACATTGTTTATCACCTCCTATCTACCACTATATTTATGGCTTCTTTTTAGTAACATTAATTATTCAAAATTTTCATTAGATAGATTAATAGCTTTTGATTTTGGACATAAAATAATAAGAATTATTTTTGTTGTTTTAATTTTTGTATCAATTATCAAATTATGGATATTATTTAAGTTTGACGGTAAGGAAAGTCTTAAAATACCGAGGGAAATGGAAATATCACCGGAAAGTGACTCATTGATGAACTACATTGTTACGTATTTTACTCCGTTACTGTCTTTTGATATGAATAATACAACTAGTATTATCATGAATTTATTGTTATTTCTTTTAATTGGATTAATGTATGTTGGTAGTAATGCAAGTTATCTAAATCCTGTTCTAGGAGTTTTCGGGTTTAAGATATTTGGAGTTACAGGTTTTCCGCACGCTCATCATATCATAACAAATCTCTCATTTGATGATATAGAAACCGTGAGAGAAACAGATGTAGAATTAACTAGTTATAGATTAGGTGATGGAATTTATATTATAAAAAGAAAATAGGTAACATTGCTTATTATAAATTAACTATTATGCCAGTCAAATCAACCTTTGGCTGGCTTTTATTTTTCATTCATGCTATAATTAAATTACCTAAAAGGTAATTTAATTATACAGAAAGGGACTTATGAAGCTTATCTATACAAACAAAACTGTTGAAAAGCAGTGCACAGAGCTGAGGCGGGCGAAAAAGGATTTTTCGGATAAGGTTGCTGTAAAGTTGCATTTCTTGATCAACTTTTTGGAAGCGGCAGATTCTTTGGCTAGTGTGACAGCTTTTCCTAAATATCACTTTCACCAACTCAAGGGAAAGAGACAAGGTCAGTTTGCTTTGGATATAGATGGTCGGAAAAGTTCCTATCGGTTGATTGTCGGTTTTCGTGAAGAGGATCTAGAAAAGGTGTTTCCAAATCCTGTTGAAATCGAAATCCTAAAAATAGAGGAGGTCAGCAATCACTATGAGTAATAAAATTGTTGAATACAAAGACCTGATTGCTTTTCATCCAGGTCAGTATGTTGAGGAGTTGATTGAAGATTATAACGTAACGCAGAAAGAATTTGCGGAGCGCTTAGGAGTTTCAGCAAAGACTGTCAGCAAGCTCGTCAATGCGGAGGAGTCCATTAGTAAAGAGACGGCTCATAAGTTAGCCAAGCTAAGCGGAGTTTCAATGCAAACCTGGCTCAATCTTCAAAATGCTTATGATGTAAAAGTTGCAGAGATTGTAGAACAAAGAGAGCTAGAAGAAGGTAGCGAGAAAGACATCTGTGAGATGATTGATTTCAAGTATTTTAAGGAAGAAGGCTACGTGCCAGACAAACGCTATAGCTTGAAGGAAAAGATTATCGAGCTTCGCAAGATTCTAGGTGTGGCAAGTTTAGAAAACCTTACATCTTTTAACCATCTAGTCAGCTATCGGAATACGCGTGAGTTTACAACTAAAAGTATAGTAAACTCTAATATCATGCTGGAGTTGGCATCTAAAAAAGCGCGTGATAAAACGACAACTAAGCTCAATCGCAGAAAGCTAGAGAGAAGCTTGCCTGCGTTGAGAAAGTTGACCAGACAAGACCCAGAAGTCTTTCCTCAACGCTTGTCTGATATCTTGCTAGACTGTGGTGTTGTCTTAGTCGGTTTACCTGCTTTGCCAAATGCTAATCTGAATGGAGCGACTAAAAAGTTCAGTAATGGTAGTGCCTTGCTTTTACTGACGGATCGAAACAAAGCGTCAGACATTTTCTGGTTCTCACTATTTCATGAGATTGGGCACATTCTGGAGAATGATTTTTCATCTGATGAAGGAAACAGTGAGTCCTATCTTCGTTCTGAGGAACAGGCAGATCAATTTGCAAAAGATTTCTTGATTAGACCAGAAGATTATCAAGCTTTTGTAGGAAAAGGAAATTTTGATAAGTCAGATATCATACGTTTTGCGGAGGAAATCGATATTCATCCTAGCGTTGTTTTAGGCAGATTACAAAATGAAGCTATTCTAGGTTTTGACCGTTTCCGAGAACTAAAAGAGAATTATTACTTTGTTTCCTAAGTGTCAGGAAATTTTTAGAAGAAGAAAAAAGATTCATACAGTCAGTCATGTGAAGTCATTAATTCGTTCATTTTTTAGATACGACTTTGTTTCCATATTTCCTGGAAACGGATAGAAAGCAAGGAGAAACATGGGACAAACTAATCAAAAATCCCAGTGCCAACAACTCTGGGCTAGAAACAAATACCTCGTTTTGAGTCATTCTAGCAATATTTACAATGAGATTCGCCAATACTTGAAGAATGAAGAGGTGGAGGTAAGTCATGTTCAAGAACTGATTGATCGTGCTTGCCAAATTCCTGAGCATAGAGGTCAGGTTTGCAATGCCTTTCAGCATATTTGGGGCTATTTTAAAAAGAAAGCGACTGATGCTGAGCGCAAAGATTATATGCTCCTGCTGGATCGCTACCGCTTTGGTCAGGCTTCTAAGGAAGACTTGATTTCTAAGACTCGAGAGTTGCTGGAACGCTACCCCAATACCTACTTGCAACATTCAACGTTACTGAAAGGAGACGCCCATGAGACTTTGGCATGAGGCTTTGATTTCAAAACTTCCCCGTCCTCAACTTTTGGGGCAACATCGAGAGTGTTGCGCCCTGCGTGGCAATGGATGGGGAAGAAAGCATGCGACGGTGGACTATGTCTTTACCCACTCGCCCTATCATCTCTATGTTTATCATCGCTTGATCATGACGGAGATGGCTGACCGTGGCTACAATGTCAGTCCAGAGTGGCTGGACAAGAACTACCGTGGCAAGATCTGTCATCCTTATCAAGACTTGCCTGAGGAAAAGTTGGGGAATCCCATCTATAGTGAGCATGATTCAGCCTACTACGAGGAGTGTCTGGCTAATCTCCGTGAGAAGGGGATCGAGCTGGAGTAATAGCAAAGATTAGCTCCAGATTATAACTCTTTTCGTTTTTTTTCGAATAATTAAAAGTAGATCTTTAGAATGATTCTAAGGTCTACTTTTTGTAAGTAATTGGATTTACTTTTAATAACTTTTAAGTTATAATTTTAAAAAAGCCAAGAGTGAATTGAAGGACATAAAAGAAAGAGGGTTAAGTGATGAAGAATAGGGCCATTGGAAGTAATTGGAAGGATGTCCGAACAGAACTCTTTACCAAGGAAGAAATTCTTGAAAGTGATATGCGAGTGGCTATTATGAGTGAGTTGATTGAGGCTAGACATGAGCAAGGTATCAGTCAGAAAAAGCTAGAGGAACTCAGTGGAGTAAGCCAGCCTGTCATAGCTAGGATGGAAACAGGAAAGACTAGTCCTCAGTTGGATACGGTCTTGAAAGTCTTAGCCAGTTTAGGAAAGACACTAGCAGTCGTCCCACTTGAACAGGAAAAAAGTTGATAGAGATGAGATTACTTGGTTGGCTAAAATCATCCACTGGATAATTTTACCTCCCGTCCGCACTTTTTCAGGGAAATATCAGAATTAGAAAAGAAAACCAACCTATAGTCTTTTCTAATAACAAGCCATAGTCACTGATGAGAATCGTCAATAGCTCGTTTGAGCATTTCAACTAAAATACAGCCACCAAACAAGCTATACAAAGGCTTTGAGACGCTGGTCTCAAGTCTTTTTCTTTTGACCAAAAGAGTGATATAGTTTCAAACTATATCAAAGCCTAATTATTTACAATTATACAGACAGTTTCTTTTCTGTTAAGATAGTTTCAACAACAAATTTTGGAGGACACATCATGTCAACTACGATCATCGGTTTCCCTCGTTTGGGCGAATTCCGCGAATTAAAATTTACAACTGAAAAATACTTTAGAAAAGAAATCTCAGAAGAAGAACTCTTGGCTGCGGCTAAAGAATTGCGTGCAAAACACTGGAACATTGTCAAAGAAAAAGGCATCACTGAAATCCCATCAAACGACTTTTCTCACTATGACAACTTCCTAGATGCTGCCTTCCTCTTCAACGTGGTTCCAGCTTCAGTTCAAAACTTGGAATTGTCTGATCTTGAACGCTACTTTGCTTTGGGACGTGGATACCAAGGAGAAAAAGGGGATGTGCGTGCCCTTCCGATGAAGAAATGGTTCAACACCAACTACCACTACATCGTGCCTAAATTTGAAAAAGACACTCAAGTCAAATTGGCAGGTCACAAGATTTTTGATGAATTCCAAGAAGCCAAAGAACTTGGATTGAACACTCGTCCTGTTCTTGTAGGACCATTCACTTTCCTTCAATTGTCAGACTTTGAAGACGGCGTAAAAGCAGAAGACTTCGTAGACAGCTTAGTGGCTGCTTACCAAGAAGTTTTTGCTAAATTGGCTGAACTTGGTGCGACTCGTATCCAATTGGACGAAGCGGCTCTTGTAAAAGACTTGACTGCTGAAGAGAAAGCTCTTTTCTTGAACCTATACAACAAGCTTTTGGCTGACAAGAAAGGTCTTGAAGTCTTGCTTCAAACTTACTTCGGTGATGTTCGTGATGTCTACACTGATCTTGTAAACTTGCCAGTTGATGCCATCGGTCTTGACTTCGTTGAAGGTAAGAAAACTCTTGAACTCGTTAAAGGTGGTTTCCCAGCTGACAAGACTCTCTATGCAGGTATTGTCAATGGTAAAAACATCTGGCGCAACAACTACGAAAAGAGCTTGGCTGTTCTTGAGCAAATCCCAGTTGAAAACATTGTTTTGACAAGCTCATGCTCCCTTCTTCATGTGCCATTTACAACTGCTAATGAAGAATTTGAACCAGCTATCTTGAACCACTTTGCTTTCGCAGTTGAAAAATTGGATGAAATCCGTGACTTGGATGCTATTCGCAATGGTAGCGGTGCAGAAGCACTTGCTGCTAATAAAGAACTCTTTGCGACTGAACGTGTGGGTGAAAATGCGGAGCTTCGTGCTCGCCTTGCAGGTTTGACAGACGCAGACTACACTCGTTTGCCAGCCTTTGCAGAACGTGAAGCCATCCAAGAAGAAGCCTTTAAACTTCCAGCCCTTCCAACAACAACGATCGGTTCATTCCCTCAAACTAAGGAAGTCCGTGCAAAACGTTTGGCCTTCCGTAAGGGCGAATTGTCAGCGGAAGACTATGACAAGTTCTTGGCAGAGCAAATCGACGAATGGATCAAATGGCAAGAAGAAGTTGGCTTTGACGTTCTTGTACACGGTGAGTTTGAGCGTAATGACATGGTTGAGTACTTCGGTCAAAACCTGTCAGGTTACCTCTTCTCTAAGAATGGTTGGGTACAATCATACGGTATGCGTGGGGTGAAACCACCAATCATCTGGGGTGATGTCACTCGTCTTAACCCAATCACTGTCAAATGGTCTAGCTATGCTCAAAGCCGTACTGACAAACCTGTTAAAGGGATGTTGACTGGGCCTGTAACCATCCTCAACTGGTCATTCCCACGTGAAGACATCTCTATCAAGGATTCTACTCTTCAAATCGCTCTTGCTATTAAGGATGAAGTTCTTGACCTTGAAGCTGCAGGTGTGAAAATCATCCAAATCGACGAGGCTGCTCTTCGTGAGAAATTGCCACTCCGTCGTAGCGACTGGTACGAAGACTACCTTGACTGGGCTATTCCAGCCTTCCGCTTGGTACACTCTACAGTTGCACCAGATACTCAAATCCACACTCACATGTGTTACTCAGAATTTACAGATATCATCCCAGCTATCGATAACATGGATGCGGACGTTATTTCCTTTGAAGCAAGCCGTTCAAACCTTGAAATCTTGGACGAACTCAAAGCGAAAAACTTCCAAACAGAAGTGGGACCTGGGGTTTACGATATCCACTCACCTCGTGTGCCAAATGAAGGCGAAATCGACCACACAATCGATGCTATTCTTGCCAAAGTTCCAAGCAAGAAAGTTTGGATCAACCCTGACTGTGGTTTGAAAACACGTGGTATTCCAGAAACAAAAGAAAGTTTGATCCGCCTTGTCGAAGCAGCCAAAGCTGCGCGTGAGAAATTGTAAGATAAGATTTCTCTCTTGACACTGACTATTCAAGGAACTGCTTGGCCCTAGCTGCTCAGCAATCATGAAATCAAAAAGAAAAGGATAATGACTATGTCACGCCAAACGCCGTCACTTTCATTTGAAGTGTTCCCTCCAAACCCAGCTGTGGGTAATGATAATATTATTTCAGCCTTGCAGGATATGCGGGAGCTGACACCGCACTTTATCAGTGTGACCGCCAGCAATAATAAATTTAATATCAAGGAAACAACGGTTCGTTTGGCTGACTTTATCCAGAATGACTTGGCGATTCCAACTATTGCCCACTTGCCAGCTATCTATCTGACCAAGGAAAAGGTTGCTGAAACCATTGCAGACTTGGATAAGGTTGGGGTACAGAAAATCTTGGCCTTGCGTGGGGATATTATTCCTGATGTGGAACCACAAAAGGATTTCCGCTACGCAACGGACTTGATCGAGTTCATCAAGGAACAAGCCCCTCACTTTGATATTGTTGGCGCTTGCTATCCAGAAGGGCACCCTGACTCGCCAAACCAGATCTCCGATATTCAAAATCTCAAGAAGAAAGTGGATGCAGGCTGCTCTAGTTTAGTGACGCAACTTTTCTTTGACAATGAGCGTTTCTATGATTTCCAAGATAAGTGTACCTTGGCAGGAATTGATGTTCCTATTCATGCGGGGATTATGCCAATTCTTAACCGTAACCAAGCGCTTCGTCTCTTGAAAACGTGTGAGAATATCCACCTTCCACGTAAATTTAAGGCCATCTTAGACAAGTATGAGAATGACCCTGAGTCGCTCAGAGCAGCAGGACTTGCCTATGCCGTGGATCAGATCGTGGACTTGGTAACCCAGGATGTCGCAGGTGTGCATCTCTACACCATGAACAATGCTGAAACAGCAAAATACATCCACCAAGCAACCCATGCCTTGTTTAATCATCAGTCTTTAGGGTAATCGATTCTTTAACCACTGAGACGACAGCTTGTCATTTACTTGCTTTTAAATGAAAAATGACAGTTGCGAAAGCCAAAGAATTCGCTAAATAAAATAAACAACAAACCATTCCTCTTTTCATGGGGGAATGGTTCCTTTTTAATAGAAAAGCCCGTACTTTTTAAGAAAAATATGATAAAATAGACTCTGTACGTACTTGATACAAAGATGAGGGTATTTAGGTTGTAGAAATTTGTTTAAAGTGGATTATTTTTTAAACAAAATATGATAATAGGTGTCTCAAAAAAACACGAACGGAGTGAGTATTTAAAAGATATTTCACGCTATAGTGGTATCCTAGAGAATAACTCTGTTATTTTCTAAAACGGAATGATTGAGACTTCAGGCTAAAAAATTAGGGAGGAAATTCCCTGGATTTCTAAAATCATCCACTGGATAATTTTACCTTCCGTCCGCACTATTCCAGTGAAATATCAAAAAAACTACTTAATTGAATTTTGGTCTCATTTCTTAGGAAAAAAGATAAGCTTCCTAGCACTCATCGAGTGCGGCGTCACCTTCCTATTTTTCTACAGAAATGTTCGGCAAGCCGAACCGTCCAAAATATCTTGATCTTTGTAGGCAAGGCGTATAATTTCATCAATCCAAAGGGGATTAAAATGACAAAACAAGTGTTTCAAACGACTTTTGCGGGTCGTGAGTTAATCGTAGAGACTGGTCAGGTTGCTAAGCAAGCAAATGGTGCAGTTGTCGTGCGTTACGGTGAGTCAACTGTCTTGACTGCGGCCGTTATGTCTAAGAAAATGGCAACTGGGGATTTCTTCCCACTTCAAGTCAACTACGAAGAAAAAATGTATGCGGCTGGGAAGTTTCCTGGTGGCTTTATGAAACGTGAAGGGCGTCCTTCAACAGATGCGACTTTGACAGCACGTTTGATTGACCGTCCAATCCGTCCGATGTTTGCGGAAGGTTTCCGTAACGAAGTGCAAGTGATCAACACTGTGCTTTCTTATGATGAAAATGCCTCTGCTCCAATGGCAGCTATGTTTGGTTCATCCTTGGCATTGTCTATCTCAGATATTCCATTTTACGGACCAATCGCCGGGGTACAAGTAGGCTATGTAGACGGTGAAATCATCATCAACCCTACTCAAGAACAAGCAGAGCAATCTCTTCTTGAATTGACAGTAGCTGGGACCAAACACGCTATCAACATGGTTGAGTCTGGTGCCAAAGAATTGTCGGAAGAAATCATGTTGGAAGCCCTTCTCAAAGGGCACGAAGCTGTTAAAGAATTGATTGCCTTCCAAGAAGAGATCGTTGCTGCAGTCGGTAAGGAAAAAGCAGAAGTGGAATTGCTTCATGTGGATGCTGAATTGCAAGCTGAAATCATCGCAGCCTACAATAGTGACCTCCAAAAAGCGGTCCAAGTAGAAGAAAAATTGGCTCGTGAAGCTGCAACTCAAGCAGTTAAAGACCAAGTGACTGCTGTTTACGAAGAAAAATATGCAGACCACGAAGAATTTGACCGTATCATGCGTGATGTGGCTGAAATCTTGGAACAAATGGAACATGCTGAAGTGCGCCGTTTGATCACAGAAGACAAGGTTCGTCCTGACGGTCGTAAGGTCGATGAAATCCGTCCTTTGGATGCGGTTGTTGACTTCCTTCCTCGTGTGCATGGTTCCGGTCTCTTCACTCGTGGACAAACTCAGGCTCTTTCAGTTTTGACCTTGGCTCCGATGGGAGAAACGCAAATCATCGATGGTTTGGACCCAGAGTATAAGAAACGCTTTATGCACCACTATAACTTCCCACAATACTCCGTAGGGGAAACTGGTCGTTACGGTGCACCAGGTCGTCGTGAAATTGGTCACGGTGCTCTTGGTGAGCGTGCTCTTGCTCAAGTCTTGCCAAGCTTGGAAGAATTCCCATATGCGATCCGTCTGGTAGCAGAAGTCTTGGAATCAAACGGTTCTTCATCTCAAGCCTCTATCTGTGCGGGAACTCTTGCCCTTATGGCTGGTGGTGTGCCAATCAAGGCTCCAGTAGCTGGTATTGCCATGGGTCTGATCTCAGATGGAAACAACTACACTGTCTTGACAGATATCCAAGGTTTGGAAGACCACTTTGGAGACATGGACTTCAAGGTTGCCGGTACTCGTGACGGGATTACAGCCCTTCAAATGGATATCAAGATTCAAGGGATTACTGCAGAAATCTTGACAGAAGCCCTTGCCCAAGCCAAGAAAGCGCGTTTTGAAATCCTTGATGTGATTGAAGAAACGATTCCAGAAGTTCGTCCAGAATTGGCTCCAACTGCTCCGAAAATTGATACCATTAAGATTGATGTTGATAAGATCAAGATTGTCATCGGTAAAGGTGGAGAAACGATTGATAAAATTATCGCTGAAACAGGCGTTAAGATTGATATCGACGAAGAAGGAAATGTATCTATCTACTCTAGTGACCAAGATGCTATCAACCGTACCAAAGAAATCATTGCTGGTTTAGTTCGTGAGGCTAAAGTCGATGAAGTATACCATGCCAAGGTTGTTCGTATCGAGAAATTCGGTGCCTTTGTCAACCTCTTTGATAAGACAGATGCACTTGTGCACATTTCTGAAATGGCTTGGACACGTACCAATAATGTAGAAGATTTAGTTCAAATTGGTGATTTTGTAGATGTAAAGGTTATTAAGATCGATGAAAAAGGTCGTGTAGATGCTTCTATGAAGGCACTCTTGCCACGTCCGCCAAAACCTGAACGTTCAGAAGAAAAAGGGGATAAAGGTCATCGTCATGGCGATCGTCCTCGTCACCACCACAAGGACCACAAACCTAAGAAAGAAACTACAGAAACACCAAAAGACTCAGAATAAGAAAGGAGAAATGTATGGGATGGTGGCGTGAAACCATTGATATCGTAAAAGAAAATGATCCAGCGGCTCGCACTACCTTGGAAGTCTTGCTGACCTATCCGGGTGTCAAAGCCTTGGCTGCTCACCGTCTCTCTCATTTTCTCTGGAAACATGGCTTTAAGCTTTTAGCTCGTATGCACAGCCAGTTTTGGCGTTTTTGGACGCAGATAGAGATTCACCCTGGTGCTCAGATCGAATCAGGTGTCTTTATTGACCATGGAGCAGGACTTGTGATTGGGGAGACAGCTATCGTTGAAAAAGGTGTTCTTCTCTACCATGGGGTTACTCTTGGAGGGACAGGTAAGGATAGTGGCAAACGCCATCCGACTGTTCGTAAAGGGGCGCTGATTTCGGCCCACGCTCAGGTGATTGGCCCTATTGAAATTGGAGAGAAAGCCAAAGTTGGGGCGGGTGCAGTGGTTGTATCTGATGTACCTAGTGATGTGACGGTTGTCGGTATTCCGGCCAGGATCGTCCGTGTTCATGGTGAGAAAGACGAGCCAACCATTCACGAGGTAGAGGAGAAACGGAAATACTATCTAGACAAGCTAGAGCATGCCCGTGAAGCCAGCCACAGATCGTCTGGTTTGTAGAGGATAGCTATATGATTCAAGCAAGAAACAAGTTAAGCCAAGAGGAGTTATCTGAGGCGAAAAAACTAATTAACTGTTGCCAAGCCTATGACGGTACCTATCGTGATCCCTATCTCTCTAACATGCTTAATTTTGATCCAAACATGCCCGCCTTTTTCCTTTATTATGAAAAAGGCGAACTTGTTGGTTTATTAACTGTCTATGCAGATGACCAAGATGTAGAAGTGACGATACTGGTTCATCCAGATCATCGCCGTCAGGGGATTGCGCGTGCATTGTTTACTAGTTTTGAGAGAGAAACAGCTTCTTTTCCGATTCATTCAGTTACTTTTCAGACAGAGCGTGTTTTTCTAGACCGCCATCCTGATTTTGTCAGCAACTGGGGATTGGTCGAGGACGAGGATACAGAAACCTGGTTAGGTAAGGATAGAAGTCCTTATTCGTTAGAAAAGCTTTCCAATCTTGAAGTTTTGTTAGCAGATAGTTCGTATCAAGATCAAATTAGTCAGTTAAAATTTCAGGCATTTTCAGAGGAACATGAATCGAGAGAAGTTGTGGATAGATATGTCGCTGAAGCTCTGAAGGATCCAGAAAGTCGCCTATATATTTTATTAAAAGACGGTCAGGTTATTGGGACTTGTACGGTAGATTTATCGAGTCATACGAATTACCTCTATGGTTTAGCAATAGCTGAACTTGAACGTGGAAAAGGCTATGGAAGCTATTTAGCAAAATCCCTTGTCAACCAACTAATTGAGCAAAATGATAAGGAATTTCAGATTGCCGTGGAAGATAGCAACGTAGGTGCCAAGCGCTTGTATGAAAAGATTGGCTTTGTCAAACAGACACAGGTAGTTTATCTGAATGAGAAAGAGTAGAAAAATGCTATTAGAAGAATTCGAAAATGTACCTGCGGTTATCGAACCAACTGATCGAAGTATTCGTGATGGTGGAGAAGTCTGTGACACGATTATTTTATCTTTTAATGGAGAAATCGTTGAACGAGTAAAGCAGTTTGAAGATGTTTATGAAGGTGGCTATCTAACCAATCTAAATGGTAGATTTCCATGGTATATCTACGAAAAAGATGGGAGTAAGGTAGCCGTTGCTATAGCTACGATTGGAGCCCCGATGGTTGTTGGACTCTTAGAAGAACTCAAAGTAAGAGGATTTAAGAACTTTATTGTTTTGGGTTCTTGCGGAGTTCTAGATCAGTCTATTCAGGCAGATAAGATTATCCTACCAAGTTCAGCTCTACGTGATGAAGGAACTAGCTATCACTATGCCCCACCGGGTGACGAAGTAGCCTATGACGAGTCTCTGCTAATCGAGCTGGAAGCCATCTTTGACAAGCACAATATCGAGCATATCCGCACCAAGTCTTGGACGACTGATGCCTTTTATCGGGAAACGCCTGATAAGGTCAAGCGTCGCTTGGCTGCTGGAGCCAAAGTGGTGGACATGGAAGCTTCAGCTATCATGGCTTGGAGTCAATTTCGCAAGAGTAAAGTCTATCAATTCTTCTACACAGCTGACTATGTGGATCATCATAACCTAACCTGGGATGCCCGCCATGAAGAGCGGACAGCTGATGCCATGACTTTTTTCACTATCGCTTTGACAATAGCAAAGGAACTAGAAAGGTAACTACAAGAATGGCAGTATATTTTTACGGCTGTATCACCATGGATGGCTACTTGGCAGACAGCCAGCACAGGATAGACTGGCTGCATCAGCTTGGTTCTGTAGAGGATACAGGCTATGATGACTTTTACAGGCAAATGGATATCACCATCATGGGCAAGCGGACCTTTGAGGAAATCCAAGATTTGCAAGATGTAGAAAGTTTTTATCAAGCTACGGAAAACTATGTCTTTACGCATGATAGGCACCTGCCTATCAGCAATTACCAGCCAGTAGCTGGGAATGTGGTGGACTTTGTTCGCCAGATTGACAAAGGCAAAAATATCTTTGTGATTGGTGGTAATTCCTTGGTAGGACCGCTCTTAGATGCGGATCTTTTCGACCACCTCATTATTCAGATAGCACCCCTTATCCTAGGAAAGGGGGTTCCCCTCTTTACCCAAGAGAAAGGGCAGCGCTTTTACCAACTGGATAGCCTCAGACAATTTGGCCCATTTGCAGAGCTGGTTTTCAGCCGAAAAAGTCAGAAATAGAGAAGGGAGTGGACCGCATGATTAAAATTTACGACACCATGTCTCGTGATTTGCGAGAATTTGTCCCAATCGAAGAAGGAAAGGTTCGCATGTATGTCTGTGGGCCAACGGTATACAACTATATCCACGTTGGGAATGCCCGTTCGACGGTGGCTTTTGATACCATTCGTCGTTATTTCGAATACCGTGGCTACGAAGTTGCCTATATTTCCAACTTTACAGATGTAGACGATAAGATTATCAATCGTGCCAAGGAAGAAGGTATCACGCCTCTGGAGGTTGCGGACAAGTACATCGCTGCCTTTCGTGAGGATGTGACAGCCTTAGGCGTGAAACCTGCGACTCGCCATCCGCGTGTAGTAGAGTTTATGGCTGACATTATCCGCTTTGTGGAAGACTTGATTGAAAAAGGTTATGCTTACGAGAGTCAAGGGGATGTTTACTTCCGCGTGGAAAAATCTCACAACTATGCTAAGTTAGCCAATAAAACTTTGGAAGATTTGGAGCTGGGTGCTTCAGGTCGTACCGATGAAGAAACAGCTCGCAAGGAAAATCCGGTGGATTTTGCCCTTTGGAAAGCTGCAAAACCAGGCGAGATTTCTTGGGACAGTCCTTGGGGACCTGGTCGTCCGGGTTGGCATATTGAATGTTCAGTCATGTCGACAGAGATTTTGGGAGATACCATTGATATCCATGGTGGTGGAGCTGATTTGGAGTTTCCTCACCATACCAACGAAATTGCCCAGTCAGAAGCAAAAACAGGCAAGACTTTTGCTAACTACTGGATGCATAATGGCTTTGTCAATATCGACAATGTCAAGATGTCTAAGTCCTTGGGCAACTTTATAACCGTACACGATGCCCTTAAAACTCTTGAAGGGCAAGTGTTGCGTTTCTTCTTTGCCACTCAGCATTACCGTAAACCTATCAACTTTACGGAAAAAGCAGTGCGTGATGCCGAGACCAATCTTAAGTATCTAAAAAACACTTATGAGCAACCATTTTCTGGGACTGTAGATGCTCAAGAGTTACAGGCTTTTAAAGATAAGTTTGTTGCCGCTATGGATGAGGATTTCAACTCCGCAAATGGTATCACAGTTGTCTTTGAAATGGCCAAATGGATCAACTCAGGAAACTATGATGCAAGTGTTAAGGAAGCTCTTGCGGATATGTTGGAGGTCTTTGGGATTGTCTTTGTCGAGGAAGTTTTGGATGCAGAGATTGAAGCCTTGATTCAAAAACGCCAAGAAGCGCGTGCTAATCGTGACTTTGCGACAGCAGACCAAATCCGTGACCAACTGGCTGCTCAAGGGATTAAGCTCCTTGACACCAAAGATGGAGTGAGGTGGACACGTGATTGATGTCAATCTCATTAATGGAATTGCGTTAGCTTTTGAAGGAGATGCGGTTTATTCCATGTATATTCGCCGCCACCTCATCCTCAAAGGCATGACCAAGCCCAATAAACTTCACCAAGAGGCGACCAAGTATGTCTCAGCCAAGGCTCAGGCTCGCCTGATTGCCCTCATGTTGGAGGCGCAAGTCCTTACGGAAAAAGAAGAAGAAATCTATAAACGTGGGCGCAATACCAATAGCCACACAAAGGCTAAAAATGCGGATGTCGTAACTTATCGCATGTCTACAGGCTTTGAAGCGGTCATGGGTTATCTTCATCTGACTGAAAATATGGAGCGTCTAGAGACCTTGATTTCGTGGTGTATCCAAAAGGTGGAGGCGTAGAAATGCTTGCAAAAGAATTACTAGACTGGTTTCCTGAGGCTCAGATTTCAGATCAGCCAATAGAGAAACTAGGATATCTTACACTTCCTCTATCTTCTCAACAGTGGATTTTACTGGAGGAGACCAATCTCACTGAACGTGAAAAGCAGTTAATTGCCCTTTTAACCCAGCAGGAGCAGGCTAGTTCACTCAATCCTTGGTATTCCTATCTGATCGAGGGAAAGGGGCAGGCGCCTCAAACTTTTAAAAAGATACAACTGGTTTATTGCCATCTATCCTATTACCAACAGGAAAATCTAGCCTCTTGGCTGGATATGATGCAGACCCTCTTTCCTAACTGCCAGACAGTGTTGCAGGTCGGAGTTCAGGACTATGTTTTTATTCTCCAGCAAGATAAATACAGCTCTGTTCGCTCAATCTTATCCGATACGATTGAGGCAGTAGAGTATGATTTTGGTCTTCGTCTGTCTATCATGTTGGGGCAGGTCTGGTCACAGACTGGGTATCAGGCTTTGTCAGATTTAATCCAAGCAGAGCGGGACTTGTTTAAGGCATGGTGGCGTCAAGGTCATCAAGGGGTTCATACTTTTTCACAGCTCTATCTTTGGAGTCTTGGGGAAGGGCTGGTTGACCATAGATTTATCAAAGAATACCTTCGTCAGTTGATTCTGGACCAAGATCAGATTCAGGAGATCATTCTTTCTCTCTGGGAAAACAGTGCTGTCTTAACTAAAACAGCCCAGCAACTCTATCTGCATCGCAATTCTCTTCAATACAAGATTGATAAATGGGAAGAATTAACAGGGCTTCAGTTGAAGGAGTTGACGGATCTCACCTTGTGCTATCAGTTGATTTTACCAGATATTCTCTAAAGTTTTGTGCAAGTTGCACAGAACTTTTTTATTTTTTTGGTCACCTTGCCATAGAAATGTAAAGCGTTTTCATTTATAATATAACTATCAAAAAATAAAAGGAGTTCACCTTCCATGGTAGAATTAAATCTTAAAAACATTTACAAAAAATATCCAAACAGCGAACACTACTCAGTTGAAGACTTCAACTTGGACATCAAAGACAAGGAATTTATCGTTTTCGTAGGTCCTTCAGGATGTGGTAAATCAACAACTCTTCGTATGATCGCTGGTCTTGAAGACATTACAGAAGGTACTGCATCTATCGATGGCGTGGTTGTCAACGACGTAGCTCCAAAAGACCGTGACATCGCCATGGTATTCCAAAACTACGCTCTTTACCCACACATGACTGTTTATGACAACATGGCTTTCGGTTTGAAATTGCGTAAATACAGCAAAGAAGACATCGACAAACGTGTGCAAGAAGCTGCAGCAATCCTTGGCTTGAAAGAGTTCTTGGATCGTAAACCTGCTGACCTTTCTGGTGGTCAACGTCAACGTGTTGCCATGGGGCGTGCGATCGTCCGTGATGCAAAAGTGTTCTTGATGGACGAGCCTTTGTCAAACTTGGACGCCAAACTTCGTGTATCTATGCGTGCTGAAATTGCGAAGATTCACCGTCGTATCGGTGCTACAACTATCTACGTAACGCACGACCAAACAGAAGCGATGACACTTGCCGACCGTATCGTTATCATGTCAGCAACTAAGAACCCTGCTGGTACAGGTACTATCGGACGTGTAGAACAAATCGGTACTCCTCAAGAAGTTTACAAAAACCCAGTTAACAAATTTGTAGCAGGATTCATCGGAAGCCCAGCTATGAACTTCATCAACGTGAAATTGGTTGGTAGCGAAATTGTTTCTGACGGTTTCCGCTTGAAAGTTCCAGAAGGAGCTTTGAAAGTGCTTCGTGACAAAGGCTACGAAGGAAAAGACTTGATCTTCGGTATCCGCCCAGAAGATGTGAATGCAGAACCTGCTTTCCTTGAAACATTCCCAGAATCAGTTGTTAAAGCAACTATCTCTGTATCAGAATTGCTTGGTTCAGAATCTCACCTTTACTGCCAAGTTGGTAAAGATGAATTTGTTGCAAAAGTGGATGCTCGTGACTACTTGCAAACAGGTGCAACAGTTGAACTTGGATTTGACTTGAACAAAGCGCACTTCTTCGACGTAGAAACTGAGAAAACAATCTACTAAGATAAATAAATAGAATAGCAAAGCACTGCAGAGTTTCTCTTGCAGTGCTTTTTCTATTTAAATGCAGAGGCTAGGCATGAAAACAGGCTTTTCTAGTTTTATTATTCTTAAAAAAGTGATAAAATGGTAGGAAGAATTGGAGAGAATAGATGCCGAAAGAAGTGAATTTGACGGGCGATGAGGTTGTCGCTTTAACGCAAAAATATTTATCAAAAGAAGATGTTGCTTTTGTACATAAAGCCTTGGTTTACGCCGTTGAATGCCATAGTGGTCAATACCGTAAATCTGGCGAGCCCTATATTATTCATCCCATTCAGGTGGCAGGGATTTTAGCTAAACTCAAGCTAGATGCCGTGACGGTTGCCTGCGGTTTTTTGCATGACGTGGTTGAGGATACGGATGCGACACTGGATGATTTAGAGCAAGAGTTTGGTCATGATGTTCGTATCATTGTTGATGGAGTGACTAAGCTTGGTAAGGTCGAGTACAAATCAATAGAGGAGCAATTAGCAGAAAATCACCGCAAGATGCTCATGGCCATGTCTGAGGATATTCGCGTTATCTTGGTTAAACTGTCTGATCGCTTGCATAACATGAGAACGCTTAACCACCTACGAAAAGACAAGCAGGAACGGATTTCCAGAGAGACCATGGAAATCTATGCACCACTTGCTCATCGTCTGGGGATTTCTAGCGTCAAGTGGGAGTTAGAAGACTTGTCCTTCCGCTATCTCAATCCAACTGAGTTTTACAAGATTACTCACATGATGAAGGAAAAACGCAGAGAGCGAGAGGCTTTGGTCGATGAAGTCGTGACAAAGCTAGAGGAGTACACTTCCGAACGCAATCTAAAAGGGAAAATCTATGGCCGTCCCAAGCATATCTATTCGATCTATCGTAAGATGCAAGATAAGAAAAAGCGTTTCGAGGAAATCTATGACCTGATTGCCATTCGCTGTATCTTAGAGACTCATAGTGACGTCTATGCCATGTTGGGTTATGTGCATGAACTTTGGAAACCCATGCCAGGTCGCTTCAAGGACTATATCGCCAATCGTAAGGCCAATGGTTACCAGTCCATCCATACAACTGTTTATGGGCCAAAAGGGCCGATTGAATTTCAGATTCGTACTAAAGAAATGCACGAGGTGGCTGAGTACGGGGTAGCAGCTCACTGGGCTTATAAGAAAGGTATTAAAGGGCAGGTCAACAGCAAGGAATCTGCTATTGGGATGAACTGGATCAAGGAGATGATGGAGCTCCAAGACCAGGCTGATGATGCCAAGGAATTTGTGGACTCTGTTAAAGAAAACTATCTGGCGGAGGAGATTTACGTCTTTACTCCAGATGGTGCGGTTCGCTCCCTTCCGAAAGATTCAGGACCGATTGACTTTGCCTATGAAATTCATACCAAAGTCGGTGAAAAAGCGACTGGTGCCAAGGTCAATGGCCGTATGGTTCCGCTAACAACCAAGCTTAAGACAGGGGATCAGGTTGAAATTATCACCAACCCCAACTCCTTTGGACCGAGTCGTGACTGGCTAAACATGGTCAAGACCAGCAAGGCGCGCAACAAGATTCGCCAGTTCTTTAAAAATCAAGACAAGGAATTATCTGTTAACAAGGGTCGTGAGATGCTGATGGCCCAGTTCCAAGAAAACGGTTATGTGGCCAATAAGTTTATGGACAAGCGTCACATGGACGAGGTCCTTCAAAAGACTAGCTACAAGACAGAGGAAGCTCTCTATGCTGCCATTGGTTTTGGAGAAATTGGCGCTATTACCGTCTTTAACCGTTTGACAGAAAAAGAACGCCGCGAGGAAGAACGCGCTAAGGCCAAGGCGGAAGCAGAAGAGCTTGTCAAAGGTGGCGAAGTTAAGGTTGAGAACAAAGAAACCCTCAAGGTTAAGCATGAGGGTGGCGTGGTCATTGAAGGTGCTTCAGGTCTCCTAGTTCGGATTGCCAAGTGTTGCAATCCAGTGCCAGGTGACGACATTGTCGGCTACATTACTAAGGGACGCGGTGTAGCTATTCACCGTGTGGATTGTATGAATCTCCGTGCCCAAGAAAACTATGAGCAACGTCTCCTTGATGTGGAATGGGAAGATCAATTCTCAAGCAAGGAATACACTGCCCACATCGATATCTATGGTCTCAACCGTACAGGACTCTTAAATGATGTTCTGCAAGTTCTCTCCAACACAACCAAGAATATCTCAACCGTTAATGCTCAACCAACCAAGGATATGAAATTTGCTAATATCCATGTCTCATTTGGTATTTCCAACCTCTCTACACTGACCACAGTCGTGGATAAGATTAAGAGTGTGCCAGAGGTTTACTCTGTTAAACGGACTAATGGCTAATTGTCCTAGCTCTTACTAGAAAGGCTATTATGAAAATCATTATCCAACGGGTTAAAAAAGCTCAAGTCAGTATCGAAGGTCAGGTTCATGGAAAAATCAATCAGGGACTCTTATTGCTGGTCGGTGTTGGTCCAGAGGACCAAGAGGAAGATTTGGACTATGCTGTGAGAAAGCTCGTCAACATGCGGATTTTTTCAGACGCAGAAGGCAAGATGAATCTGTCTGTCAAGGATATTGAAGGGGAAATCCTTTCTATTTCCCAGTTTACCCTCTTTGCGGATACCAAGAAAGGCAATCGTCCCGCCTTTACAGGTGCAGCCAAGCCGGATATGGCAGCTGCCTTTTATGAGGCTTTCAACCAAAAGCTAGCTCAGGAAGTGCCTGTTCAGACAGGCATCTTTGGAGCGGATATGCAGGTGGAGCTGGTAAATGATGGGCCAGTTACCATCATTCTTGATACTAAAAATAGATAAGAAAACCAAGCCCAGTTGGCTTGGTTTTTGTTTATAGACACTCCCAGAAGGCGATGTGTTTGTTGTAAAAGTCGGGATAGTTTTCTCTTAGGTGGCTAGCCGTCATATAATATAAAGTAGAATGACAGGAAGTAAAGACTGGAGTAAGAGAGTAGAAATATTGAGGACCAGTGATGGTTAAAAAGATAAATAATAGAAAATCGCTGACGAGAACCCCTAAATAGTAGAAGCGAATCTTTTTATTGATTTGAGGATAAATCTCAACGAAATGATGTTTGAGTCGGTTGACCAAGCGAAATAGCAGTAGTCCTTGAGCAAGGATGAAAATGAAGCAAAAAATCAGGCCTCTCTCCAAAGAAAGTTCGTATCGGGGTCTGAAAGTTACCAACAGTAGCAAATCGCTGACTACAATGGCTGCAAAATGGATTCTAAAGAGCTTTTTCATAGGAAGACCTCCCTCTTTTATCTAGCTTCATTCTACACCAAACGAATGGAACTTACAACTAAAATAATAAAAAATCCCTGAAAGGAATTTCTTTCAAGGATAAGGGCTTAGTTGATTTTTTTGACATAGAGTTGTTTGGCGATATCCATACTAACTTGGAGGTCTTCACCTTTGTTGACCAGTGTAAAGGTATTGGAAAAATTATCAAACTGCTTGACTTTGACTTGGTCACCGATATGAATCTCATGCTTTTCTAGATATTTGAGTAGTTCAAAACTATCATGAACCCGAGTCAAGAGATAGGTTCCAGCTTCTTTGGTATCTGCTAAAGGCAGGTTGTTAATTTCAACCAAGAGCTCTCCTTTGGCTGGGATGGTTCCTCCGTGGGGGCAGGTTTTAGGGAAGCCAAGTAGTTTATCCAGTCTCTCTACGAAGAGATCGGATACAGTGTGCTCTAGGACTTCAGCTTCTTCGTGGATCTGGTCACTGGTATAGTCGAGATGGTGAACCAGAAAGACTTCAATCAATCGGTGTTTGCGATAGAGTTCGGAGACTAGTTTGAGCCCAATATCTGTCAATAGATAGCCATTCTCCTTATCCTTGAGGATGAGATTTTCACTTTTCATGCGTTTGATCATCTCTGTTACGGCAGGTGGAGAGACTTGCATACGGGCAGCAATTTCCTTATTGGTGATTTTCTGCATCTCCGTACCGATTTCATAAATACATTTTAGGTAGTCTTCTTTATTTGGCGTCATTCGTTTCCTCTTGTCTTTTCTCTCCATCTAGTATATCAAAAAAAGCTAGATTTCTCTAGCCTTCTGCCCTAATGGCTTTGATTTTAGTCCAGTTCTTTTATTGCAGCAATGGCAGCTTCAAAGTCTGGTTCCGTGTTGATGTTGTCAACGTATTCTACGTAACGGATGACATTGTCAGTATCGAGAACAAAGACGGCACGTGCAAGGAGATGCCATTCGTTGATCAAGAGGGCATAATCGCGCCCGAAAGAATGGTCAAAATAGTCTGAAAGCATGATAGCATTGTCAAGGCCTTCAGCCCCGCACCAGCGTCCTTGGGCAAATGGTAGGTCCATAGAAACGGTAAGAACGACGGTGTTGTCGAGGTTAGCTAGTTCTTGGTTGAAGCGACGTGTTTGCGTTGAGCAGACACCAGTATCGATAGAAGGGACAACACTCAAGACTTTTTTCTTTCCATCAAAGTCAGCTAGCGTTTTTTTAGAGAGATCGGTTGTTGTAAGAGAAAAGTCAAGTGCCTTGTCTCCGACTTGCAGTTGTTTACCTGTAAAAGTTACAGGATTTCCGAGAAAAGTGGTCATGAAACTACTCCATTCTTTTTTCTTTCATTTTACCGAGAATTATCAGATTTTTCCAATGATTTGACCGGAAAGTGTAAAAAAACGCCAATTCGGTGAGAATGACGTTTTTAATGGATTATTTTGACAAACCTTCAGCAATCTTGTCAAGGTTGTATTTCATCATGTTGTAGTAGCTGTCACCTTCTTTACCTTCTTCAGCGATTGAGTCAGTAAAGATTTGTGCGTAAATTGGGATATTTGTGTCTTGTGAAACAGTCTTCATTGGACGGTCATCGACACTTGATTCAACAAAGAGTGATGGAACTTTTGTTTGGCGAAGTTTTTCAACCAAGGTCTTGATTTGTTCAGGTGTTCCTTCTTCTTCTGTGTTGATTTCCCAGATGTAGGCACTTGGAACTTCGTAAGCTTTAGAGAAGTATTTGAAGCATCCTTCGCTGGTTACAATGAGTTTTTTCTCAGCAGGGATATTGTTAAATTTCTCTTTAGCTTCCTTGTCCAGTTTGTCTAGCTTTTCAGTATAGTCTTTGAGATTTTTTTCGTAGAATTCCTTGTTGCTAGGGTCTTTTGCAATCAACTGTTTAGCGATATTTTTAGCATAAATTATCCCATTTTCAAGGTTGAGCCAAGCGTGTGGGTCTTCTTTGCCTTTCTCGTTTTGACCTTCAAGGTAGATGATATCTACGCCGTCACTAACTGCATAGTAGTCTTTGTTTTCAGTTTTCTTGGCATTTTCGACCAATTTGGTAAACCAAGCATTGCCACCTGTTTCAAGGTTGATACCGTTATAGAAAATGAGGTCAGCCTCAGAAGTTTTCTTTACGTCTTCAGGAAGTGGTTCGTACTCGTGTGGGTCTTGACCAACAGGAACGATACTGTGAAGATCGATCTTATCGCCAGCGATATTTTTAGTAATATCAGCGATGATTGAGTTTGTAGCAACAACTTTTAGTTTTTGGTTTGTAGATGCTGTATCTTTTTTCCCACTAGCACAGGCAGCTAATCCAATGATAGAAAGAAAAAGAACGAGCAATGTACCTAATTTTTTCATTAGATTCCTCCAGAAGGGTTTCCCCTTATTTATTGATTTTTTTATTTTTTAGTTTCAAGTATCGTTGCTTTGGAGAGATAAAGAAACTGATTAAGAAGAAGCTGGCAGATGTGAGCACGATGCTGGATCCTGCTGCGAGATTGAAGCTATAGCCGATAAAGAGTCCCAAAACAGAAGCGGTTGCCCCTAGGGTTGATGAAAGAAAAATCATGCTCTTTAGGCTATTCGCATAAAGGTAAGCCGTCGCAGCTGGGGTGATCAACATGGCCACGATAAGAATAGTTCCAACACTTTGCATGGCGGTGACGGACACAAGGGTCAAGAGCACCATGAGCAGATAGTGGTAGAAATTGACAGGCATTCCCATGGCTTTAGCTAGGAGCTCGTCAAAGGATGTAATCAATAGTTGTTTAAAGAAAATCCCGATAATCAAGAGAATCAATGCCCCCACACCAATGGTGATCCACATGTCCGTATCTTGGACAGCGAGGATATTCCCGAAAAGGATATGGAAGAGGTCTGTCGAACTCTTGGCAACACTAATCAAGATGACACCTAAGGCTAAGAAAGATGAAAAGGTAATACCAATGGCAGTGTCACTCTTGATGATAGAGTTTCCCTTGATGTAGGTAATGATGATGGAGGCCATCAAGCCAAAGATGATGGCTCCAATAAAGAAATCAATTCCCAGGATAAAGGAAAGGGCTACGCCGGGCAAAACTGCGTGAGAGATGGCATCCCCCATGAGAGACATTCCACGTAGGATGATAAAACATCCCACAGCTCCAGCAACCACCCCGATGACTATAGCTGTTATCAAGGCGTTTTGTAGGAAATGGAAATGTTGCAATCCATCGATAAATTCTGCTAACATAGGTCACCTCCATTAAAGAAGAGTTTGCTACCATAGGCCTTCTTAAGATTGGCTTCGGTAAAGGTTTCTTTAGTCGGACCAAGGTCTATTAATTCTCGATTGAGAAGCAAAACTTGGTCGAAATAATGGGGGACTTTGCTGAGGTCATGATGGACGATGAGAACTGTTTTACCAGCTTTTTTAAGGTCTCTCAGCGTATTCATGATAATCTCTTCACTAATCGAGTCAATTCCAGCGAAAGGCTCATCTAAAAAGATGTAGTCAGCTTCCTGCACTAAGCAGCGGGCAATCAAAACACGTTGGAATTGTCCTCCAGAGAGCTGACTGATTTGGCGATCAGCATAGTCTGAGAGTCCAACGATTTCAAGTGCATCTGCCACTTTTTTCCAGTGACTGGCCTTTAAAGTGTGGAAGAGCGGGATAGATGGATAGAGTCCCAGTGAGACACATTCCTTGACCTTGATAGGGAAATTGTAGTCGATATGGATTTTTTGCTCGACATAGGCAACTCGATGTAAAGATTTCTTGACTTCTTTGTCATCGAGATAGGCCTGACCTTCGTGTGGGATAATTCCCAACATACTTTTTAATAAAGTTGATTTTCCAGCACCGTTTGGACCAATAATTCCGGTAATAGTTGGTCCTTGGAGCACTAGTGAAATATCCTTTAGTGCCAACGTTTCTTTGTAGGAGACACTTAGGTTTTTGATACGTATCATACAGTTGTTTTCCTCCTATCTTTTAATATACATTAAAAAAAAAATTAAGTCAAGTTAATTTTTGAAAAATTTAAAATAATAACTGAAAAATGAAGAAAAAAGAGAGACCATTTTTAATTGCATTCCCAAGTGTTTTTTGCTAAGCTAAGAATAAGTGAAAAAATGAAAGCGAGAACAAGATGACACGTTATCAAGACGATTTTTATGATGCTATTAATGGCGAATGGGAAAAAACAGCTGTCATTCCAGCTGACAAATCTCGAACAGGTGGTTTTATTGACCTTGACGAGGAAATTGAAGAGTTGATGCTGGCGACTACGGACAAGTGGTTGGCAGGTGAAGAGGTCCCAGAGGATACTATCCTTGCAAACTTTGTTAAGTACCATCGTATGGTATGTGATTTTGACAAGAGAGAAGCAGATGGAATCAAGCCTGTCCTTCCTCTACTTAAGGAATACCAAGACTTGGAGAGTTTCGCAGATTTCACCAGCAAACTGGCAGAATTTGAACTAGCAGGCAAGCCAAACTTCCTTCCATTTGGAGTATCACCAGACTTTATGGATGCCAGAACCAATGTTCTCTGGGCCAGTGCACCAGGAACTATCTTGCCAGATACAACTTACTATGCTGAAGACCATCCTCAGCGTGAGGAACTCTTGACTCTTTGGAAGGAAAGTACTGCGAATCTTCTCAAAGCCTATGATTTTTCAGATGAGGAAATCGCAGACTTACTAGAGAAACGATTGGAATTGGACCGTCGTATTGCGGCTGTAGTGCTTTCTAACGAAGAAAGTTCAGAATATGCCAAACTCTACCATCCATACGCTTATGAAGATTTCAAGAAATTTGCTCCTGCCCTACCTTTGGATGATTTCTTCCAAGCAGTGATTGGACAGACTCCAGACAAGGTTATCGTAGATGAGGAACGTTTCTGGCAAGCAGCAGACCAATTCTATAGTGAAGAAGCATGGCCTTTGCTTAAGGCGACTTTGATTTTGGGTGTGGTCAATCTTTCAACCAGCTATCTGACAGATGAGATTCGTGTCTTGTCAGGTGCTTATGGTCGTGCCCTTTCAGGTGTGCCAGAAGCTCAGGACAAGGTCAAGGCAGCTTATCACTTGGCCCAAGGTCCTTTCAAGCAAGCTCTTGGTCTCTGGTATGCGCATGAAAAATTCTCCCCAGAAGCTAAGGCTGACGTAGAGAAAAAAGTAGCGACTATGATTGACGTTTATAAGGAACGCTTGGCTAAGAACGACTGGCTCACACCTGAAACGCGAGACAAGGCCATTGTCAAACTCAATGTCATCAAGCCTTATATCGGTTATCCAGAGGAATTGCCAGAACGCTACAAGGACAAGGTAGTGGACGAAACTGCCAGTCTCTTTGAGAATGCCCTTGCCTTCGCGCGTGTGGAAATCAAGCACAGCTGGAGCAAGTGGAACCAACCGGTTGACTACAAGGAGTGGGGGATGCCAGCTCATATGGTCAATGCCTACTACAATCCTCAGAAGAACTTGATTGTTTTCCCAGCTGCTATTTTGCAGGCTCCATTCTATGACTTGAATCAGTCGTCTTCTGCCAACTATGGTGGTATTGGTGCTGTTATTGCTCATGAAATTTCTCATGCCTTTGACACAAATGGTGCGTCCTTTGATGAAAATGGTAGCCTCAAGGATTGGTGGACAGAGAGTGACTATGATGCCTTTAAAGAAAAAACGCAGAAAGTTATCGACCAGTTTGATGGACAAGAATCTTACGGAGCAAGAATCAACGGGAAACTAACCGTGTCTGAAAACGTTGCTGACTTGGGAGGAATTGCTGCAGCCCTTGAAGCAGCCAAGAGAGAACCAGACTTCTCAGCCGAAGAATTTTTCCACAACTTTGCTCGTATCTGGCGTATGAAAGGCCGTCCTGAGTTGATGAAACTCATGGCCAGTGTCGACGTGCACGCGCCTGCCAAACTCCGTGTCAATGTGCAAGTACCAAACTTCGATGACTTCTTTACAACATACGATGTCAAAGAAGGCGACGGCATGTGGCGTTCACCAGAGGACCGTGTGATTATTTGGTAAGACAAAAACCAAGGATTTTTTCCTTGGTTTTTTGCTTGCTAGAAAAAGGGATTAAAAGTCTTTTCGTGAGCGATAGTCGTAGCTGGACCATGCCCAGGATAGACATCGTAGTTAGGAAGAGTAAAGAGTTGCGTCTGAATGCTATGGAGGAGTTGTTCCGTGCTACCTGTAGGAAGGTCTGTCCGACCGATGGTTTCTCGGAAAAGAGCATCTCCGGTCAAGACAAGATGGGCATCAGGAAAGACCAGGGAAACGCCGCCGATAGAGTGCCCTGGGGTTGGTAGAACTGTAAAACAAAATTCCTCAAGCTGGTATTCTTCATGAAAGACAAAGGTGTGCTCTGCAGGTTTTGCGACCACGTCTGCAATATCATCATGACGAGGGAGACCAGAGAGATTATCTACAGGTGTATAAAGCCAGCTAGCTTCACTCTCTGCTACATAAACTGGGGGATTTCCAAAAGTATCACGAACCAAGTCCAGACTCATAATATGGTCGTAGTGGGTGTGGGTCAGGAGAATCGCGCAGACTGGTTTGTTGATTTTTTCGATAGTCTTGCGAATAGCTTCCCAATGGCTACCTGGGTCAACCACAATCAGGTGTTGGTCTCCCTCTATGTAGTAGGTATTTTCATAGGCAACGGGATTCACGGTTTTATGGATTTTCATACTGGCTCCAATCTCAAAGAATGTACTAAACTAAGTATAGCATAGAAGAGAGAAATAAAGTGAAAAGAAAGTCCCACTTTTGTATTCAAGGTTGGTTGATTTATGTTAAAAAAAGAAGGAAATTGCTGTGAGAAGACTTGTTATATTTTTAGTTGAATGGTAATAAGAACATAGAACAAATAAGAAATAACTGATAAAAATACAGTTTCTTTTATTGAGAACGCATTTGGATTTTATAGTTATAATTATAAATAAAATATGTTAAAAAATAACATTTGCGAAGGGTATCAAAATATAAATATAACAATTTGATACATTAAATAGTATTTTATTTATTTCCATATAATAACAAAAAACAAGGTTTACAGCTTGTAAATAAAGGGTTTGAATAGAGTTTTATGAATCAAATAATTTGAATATTATAATTTTATTTTAAATAAAATTATAAAAGTTATTGAAAAAGATATAAAAAATGTTAGTATGAATATGCATATTGAATATGAGGATATAACCCTTTTGAAATATCAAAATTTAAAAGCCTTTTTAAGGAGAGAAAGAAATTTTGTTTTTCTATATTTCAATATCGACATAATAAAAATAGGGAGGTTGTGTATCTTATGAAGAGTAAACAACAGGATTTTAGAACGGAGAAGTACATTCGTTATGGCATTCGGAAGTACAGCTTTGGGGCAGCGTCGGTGGCAATTGCGGCCGGTTTGATGATGTTCCTAGGTAATGGTGCGGTATCGGCAGCGGAAGTACAAGGTGCAGATGCAACAGTGGCAACGACAACACCAGTAGCAACAAAGGAGTCGGAGTCAACTATAACGGCGGAGAAATCTGAAGCTAAGGCGTCAGAAAAAGTAGTAGAGACTAAAAAAGTTGATAAGACTGCTCTGACTAAAAAAGTAGTTGAGTTAGAAGCGAAGATTGCATCTGCAAAGAAAGCTGATACAACAGCGATAGCTACTGCAAATGAAGTATTGACTGCGGCAAAGGCAGTTCTTGCAAACGAAACTGCAAAACAGGCTGATATCGATGCAGAGCATGCTAAAGTTGAAGCTTTGATTACAGTTGTAGTTGAGTCAGACGAAGATGGGAAACAAGTTGAGGAAACAGCAGCAACTACAGCAGTCAAACCAGTGGCGACCACTGCTACAGAAAAAGCTGTAGAAGAATCTAAAAAGGTTTTGGAACAGGTCACGTCAGAAGCGGAAGTGACAAATGTTCTTGCAGATGAAGCAGTCCGGAAAAATAAGCTTGAGGCTGAAAACAAAGCGGCAATTGAGGCGGCGATAGCTAATAATAAAGAAGTTATTGCAGAAACTAAAAAAGTCCTAGCGAATGATACCCTTACAGCTAAACAAATCAATGATCAATTGTCACGCTTAAATGATTCCATTATTGCTGTCTACAATGATTTGAAGAAAGCAGGAATCGGAAAAGATGGAAACTTTGGAGTAGCTTTGGCTGTTCAAGATTTCTATGCCGAAGAGGGTTCTAACACAACTCATGCATCAGAAACAAACGCTTCAAATCATACTGGTAAAGATACCTATACAATTCCGGTACAAGAAATTAAATTAATTACGGGTACTGATGCTACAGGGTTAGAGATTGAAGTCTATTCTAATCAACGGACTGGTGAAGATACCAATGCTGGAAATGGGATGCATACAGAACAAGGTGGAAAAACTGGTCATAACAACAAAGGACGTGTAGACTATCCATTAACTCCTGATGCCGCTAAAAAATTAGCAGAAGAAGCACCTCTTTGGAGAAACAAACTTCGTGCGGATGGGTCAAGAATTTCAAACGCTGCGACGTCAATATACTCTGCTAACGGTGGTTATGAATACCTAGCTACAGAAATTTATGGCTATGGGTATGAACAAGGAGTTGACAGAGTTTATATTAAAGGCTTGAAAGATCGTATCGCTGTTTCTGAAAATGCCAAGCAAGCTGGTTGGAGTTTAACTTCTGTAACCCCAACTAACCTTGTGCCGGGATTGACATACGATTCAGAAACAGACACAATTCAAGGAAAAGTTATAGCGGATATTGAAAATGGAGTTTATGATTTACGATTTAATATTACTGCGACCAATACAGACGGTCGTACGGTAACTTTCCAAATTCAGAATCTTCGTGCTGGTTGGGTCGGATGGCAAGATAGTACGCCTCCTAAAATAAAATCAGATTCTGAGCGTTATGATCGTATTGTTGGTGACGATGCTAATGTAAATATTCAATTCTATGATGAGTCAGGTGCAAGTGCAATACCAGCAAATAGTCGAGGAACTTATAACTATACGACGGTTGAAGGCAAAGTTGTAAGAGTACCTCAAAGATTCTCTAAATCAGTAACAGGAGTTTCGGGATATAATACTATTGGTGAAGCATTAGATG
This sequence comes from Streptococcus oralis, assembly GCF_026782125.1. Classification (GTDB taxonomy): domain Bacteria; phylum Bacillota; class Bacilli; order Lactobacillales; family Streptococcaceae; genus Streptococcus; species Streptococcus oralis_CE. Next base: position 244,019 of record NZ_JAKUVY010000006.1, read on the forward strand.
ATTCCAAAGTATTAATTCCAGGAACTAAATATAGTGTTGCGAATAGTACTTCTGAAGAGCAAGCTGCTGATCGAACGAATATGGGGAGAGGAATCATTTCTGGAAAATTAACTGAAGCAGGAATTTACACAGTCTCCGTATTTGCAAAAGATTATGATAAGTTGGCTAATAATAATGTCTGGAACCAATCTGGACAAGAAGCACATGCTACCGTAACATTAGTTGTGAAACCAAAGGTTGAGGTTCAAAACGTTGAGACTTACTCAACGGTTGTACCAGTTAAAATTTCTAAAGGTACATCAAGTGCTAAGATAACAATGCCGGATGGTACTGTAACCAATCTAAAAGCAGTTAATGGCAAATGGCTCGTAGACAGTGCTTCAACCAACACAGCTGTTTCTGAAAATCAAGAATTAGGTATTGTAGATTCAGATACAGTCTTTAATATTCCTGTGACATCAGAGGCGACTGCCAAAGTTGGTGTGGACAATATTAAAATGGAAGCATCTGTTGAAAATGTGAAGGGAACTTTCTTACGTGAACAAGTTGAGTTAAATGGAACGGATGGGCAAAAACATACTGCGACTTTTAATAAGGCTACCGGACACTGGGAGTTACCTGGCGACTATGCTGAAAGTAAAATACTGAATGGTGATGGTACGACAAGATGGACTAAACGTCAAGTGTACACAGAAGCTCAACAAGACGGTAGTATGAAATTTTATATCTATGAGTACATTCGACAGCTTGATAGCACTGGGAAAGTGACAAGTGTAGAAACGCCAACTCGTCCAGAAACGATTTATGTTTCTAAGAATACTAATCAGGTAGGAGATGGAATGTCAGTAACTGTCACTTACGATAAACATTCAAATACCTGGGCGTCATCTGATGGAACTGAAGTGACTGCTACTAAGCTTGAAAATGACTCTTGGGAAGTTCATACTAAGTCAGGATTTGGTGGTATTATTAGAGGGACGATTGCAACAAATACTGATGTGGCAACTGTAGTAAATACAAAACCAACAGCAACTTCACAAGATTATACTTCAACAAAAGGTACAGCTGTTGACCTTCGTAATGAAGCAAAAGCTGCAGTAAGCATCTCAGACTCTGAAGATATTAAATATGGGAAAACTACCTATATCACTAGAATCACAGTAACATCGCCTTCAGGAGTTCAAAAAGTATTTGATACCAAACAAGATGCAAATAACTATAATATTGCTAGTGGATATAGCTTAAATGAAGTAGGAGTATATACTGTTAAGATTGATGTTATTGATAGTAATGGAAATTATACTACTGAAGCAACAATCGGTGGAACTGAGTCGGGAGTTGATCATGGAGTTGATTCATCAACCGCTACAACAACCTACCATATTACAGTAACTGATACGATTGAAGGACATAATGTGACTTCGACTGATATTCAAGGTGCTACTCAAAAAGAAACTCCAACCTTTACATCTGTTGGAGATGGATCACCAGTAAAACCAAGTGCTTCTTCGCCTGCTAAGTTAGTAGATCCAAAAACAGGTGGATTTGTTGATGCTCTAACAATTGATGGTCAGGGTACCTACTCAATTAATAATGAAACAGGTGAAGTAACTTTTGTTCCATTGAAGACATTTACTGGTACAGCTACACCTGTCACAGTTTCACTTACTGCAAAATTAGGAAAAGATGCTAATGATACGGATATTACAGCAACTGCTACAGCAACGTATACTCCAACTGTAGTACCTGTTAAACCAACTTCTACAGATGATGAGTCTGAAGGACCTAAAGGACAAACACAAAACGGTACACCAACTTTTACTGGTGGTAAAGTTGAAGTAAACGGTGTAGAGAAGACTGTTGAAATTGATGAAAATGTTAAACCAACCTTTGATGATGGCACAACTAAGAAAGTTGTTCCGGGAGAAGGAACTTATACCATTGATGAAAATGGTGTGGTAACTTTCACACCAGAAAAAGACTTTGTTGGGAAGGCTTCAGGAGTTACAGTCAAACGAGTTGATAAGAACGGAACAGAAATAACTGCAAAATACACTCCAACTGTCCGTCCAATTACTTCATTTGTAGATACTAAGGGGAATACATTAATTCCAACCGAAGACGGCGAACAACCTAAGAAAGATATTCCAGGTTACCGCTTCGTAGAGACTAAGAAACTTCCAAACGGCGACACAGAACATGTCTACGAAAAAGTGAAGACCAGTCATAAGGATAAGGAAGGCAATGAAATTCCAGGCCACCCAACCGAAGACGGTGAACAACCTAAGAAAGATATTCCAGGCTACCGCTTCGTAGAGACTAAGAA